>CAMAXT010000023.1 GCA_945862295.1 Pseudobacteriovorax antillogorgiicola | reverse complement strand
CAAATGATTCTCAACAGTTCAGCAATGCTACTCGTTGATTCCGATCACGACGCAGTCATATTAAACTCAGTCTTTAGCGCGGCGCAAGGTTCGTTTAACGTCGATACAAGACCAATCTTACTCATCACGCAAGAGATGACTCCGACTATCATCAGCTACGCAACGGAATATAATATCTCGCGAGTTCACGCTGGTGAAATTTCACGTTCAGCAATTCAGACCTATCTGCAAGTCATCTTTGACGAAGAACGCGATGAAGTCGGAATTCGTAATACTATGATTCGCATCGCTGATGCTCGTATGCGCGGTGACTGGGAGATGTCCGAATTTCTTCTGCTCGACCTTTATGGTCGCTTTCCGGGTAATAGCCGTGTCGCCTGCGAATTGGCCGAAAACTACATTCAAAAAGATGAATGGTCGCAAGCCAAAGCAATTACCGAAAGCATCACTGATCTCGGAGACAACAATCTCCGTGTCAAGCATATGAAAGCACGCTGTCTCATGCACAGTGGAGCATATGGTGATGCTGAAGAGATCTTGATCGAATGTAAATTAATCAATCCATACAATGTCGACCGCTTGATCGATTTAGGAAATGTCTTACTCAACTTAGCAAAAGTTAAAGAAGCACTTGAAAGCTTTGAGATGGCTTTAACGATTGATTCCGATCGCAAAGAAGCCCAGGACGGAAAAATCCAGTGTAAACTCCTTTCTGGAGATGTTAACGAAGCATTGAGCCTTATGCGCCAGGTAACAAGTCCACGTGAGCTAGCGTCTCTTTTCAACAACGCAGCGATTCTTTCCATCAGGCAAGGCCGGTTTAACAACGGCATTCAACTTTACATAACCGCTATTGGTACGATCGGCAAAAAAGAAACGGCCGCATCCCGCCTATTTTACAATTTAGGAATTGCCTATATGAAGCTAGGGTCGCCCCAACAAGCACTTTCGTGCTTTGGTAAAGCGGCAGCGATTGATAATACCTTCTATAATGCAATGTATAACGCCAACGCGATGGCTATCAAGTTGGGCTTAGAAATCCAGTTCCCAAACCTGAAAAAGAAGCCTGCAACAAAAAGCAGAAACGAGGCCTCGTTCGACTTCTCAGACTCAGTCAACGAAGAGGGGATATTCAACCCGTAATATTCATAACTACAGCAGCGCGTGCAAGGACCTTAGCAAAGGGTATTTGCTTTTTTCTTTGTCAATAGCAAGCCCAGCAAGGTATTGAGACTCTGTGCGGCGACCAAAGCGAACATCAGCAGCCATCGAGCTTTCGTTTGCTGATGTGTCTTCGATTAATTTAATCATAGTGCTAAACATGTCGCCTCGAGCGAAACCCCACCCACCCCATAGGTCTTTACCTAAATGGTAGGCCTCATCAAAAACTGCCGTCAGCATCGGCATGTCAACCAAAAGGTCGCCGTTACACGGCAACTTTCTAGCAGCGGTTAGCGTATTGATCACCGTGTTAAATAGCCATTTTCTTCGCTGATAAAGTAAAATCCTCGGATTCCAAACAAAAGGCGTGCCCGCTGACGTTATCGCCTGCTCTAGCTCAGTCTCTTGATCAGATGTCTTTAAAGGGCCGAACTGAATCTCTCCCTTACTAGACCGCAACGTGAATTCATCCTGTTGTTGTTTATTTACGGCGACAGTTGAAAAGCCAGCACGAAACAGATGATGTTTAAATGTATTCTGACCCGAGGCAAGCAATTGACTTACCTCACCATTCGCTAAAGAGACTGCAATAACATTTTGTGAAAAAAGTTTCAGTTGCTGGAAGGAACTCGCAAGGTCATATGACTTCACACAAAAGAAAACCAAACTAGTCTTAGTTAAGTCTTTTGGAACAAAAGATTTTATATAAGTTGCTTGCCCGTCGGCATTGAAAGTGTATGACCACTCAGTCGGACCATTGCGACCAATGAAATAAAACTCAAAATCTAGCTCCGTTAAGGTCCAACCGACCGCAGAAGCCACACTTCCCGTTCCAACGATAGCGATGATTCTGTTTCCCAAGGGTGTTAACCCCCCAATCTTGATGGCGTATCGCGTCCGCGATCCCTAATTTACTAAAATAATTACAAATACTTACAGCCAACACTTCAAGTCTGAGCTGACTCGCCCGATACCTGATTGTGGAGGAATTCCCGGATATGAGCAACACTGCGAAAGAAAAATCTCGGTTCCAAGAAAATCTTATTTTCATGGACGATCAAACTTGGCTCTGGAAACTTGTTTCCGGAGAGATGAAAACACTGAATCTTGAACATGTTAGATTAAAGGCCGACACACCTGTTCGATATAGTTGGGAACGGCTGAAACACGCGGGACGGATCGTTATCCATTGGGAAGCAAGAACTCGACCTGGTGGTGCTATTGTAGAAGAAATTCTGGAGGTCCAACCGAATTTTGATGTTGGCGAACGCATCATTATTTTAACCACAAATCCGACACATGAAGATGTTGTTTATTTCAGTGAACTCGGTGTCCGGCGCATCGTTCGCATGCGTAACAGAGACAAAGATCTCATTTCATCAGCAAGAGAGATCGCAACCCATCTGTCTTCGCTGCCGGTCACAGACCGCATCGAGCAAACTTGGCGGCGCATTCTGTTCGCAATCGATACTTTGCCGGATACACCTCCAGCAGAGATGTTGGCAAAAGTCGAAGACAGCGTTCGCAAGCTTAAGACCGAAGAATTTACCGCTCGCTATCTCGACGCGCTAGGAAGTATCGACAATTTTAAAGAAAACCATGCTTCGGCGGTAAAACACTGGCACGCAGCTCTCGATAAGAATCCGAATTACTTCCGTAGCTACAACAATCTCATTAAATTTTACCGAAAACGAGGTAAGCCATCCGAGGCTTTGGGACTCATGCAGAAGATGCACGAGCTTAACAAAGCAAACGTATCGCGCCTCGTAGGTATGGGCGAGGTACAACTCGAACTCCATGACACCGTTAAGGCCGAATTCTATTTTAATAGTGCACTAGACCGCGATGCTTACTGTAGCGGCGCATTGAATGGTCTAGCAGAAATTAGGTTTCACCAGGGCAATCTTGAGGAATCCAGACGCCTACTTTCCCGTTCAAATCTAGCTTACAAGACCGCAGCGAATCTCAACAAGACCGGTATCGAGCTTGTAAAGGGCAACCGCTACCAAGACGCCTTGGAGCATTATACCCGCGCTCAATACGTTCTACCTATGCAGGATAAAGGACCGATGCTGTTCTACAACATCGCGCTATGTTATTTCCGCTGGGGCCGACAATCAATGGCAAAAGAATTTGTCCGGATAGCTTTGATTAAAGAACCGAACTACAAAAAAGCTTCGAAATTATATGATCAAATTAAAATTAAAACAGGCGATGCGGTTAGCACTGGTGACACCGAAGCCTATGAAGAGATCGCCTAGAAACTCCATCCTAAATTAAATCTAACCGCTTGGTAGGTGCACTTATTCGCATAGGCCTGCCAGCGTGTTTCCGCTGAATAGTCACCCTCTACTTGCTCAGTGTCGTCAGTTCGCGCACCAAATATAGAGCGCGTCGAACCCGAAGTCTGGCGGGTGTCCTTAAGCTTTTTGACCGGATGAAAATAACTTATGGGAGGTTACAGGGTACCAGCCAATGGGGTTTTTGTTCAACTTAGAACTCAGAAAATTCAAAGTCTGTAGCAGAACAGCATTCGGTATGGCATAGTGATTGAAATTTAAAATGAGGCCACCGATGTTTTTACAAAACTTCCCCCCGATGGGCGTTTACGAAACTTTGTTTAAATTTCAAGATGCAACTGGTCACTATATGGGTGACGTTGGCACGAAACCATGGGCACAAGGCTTTCCGTTAACAAGACAACTTCCAGGTGGACCGACGCTGCCACTTTCAATCGAATTCGCAGCGACCGAGCTCAAATACCCTAATGCCACTGGCAACGAGCCGCTCCGTAAAGCGATCTCGAAATATTACAATCAATTTTACGGCGCAAGTATAACTGAAGACAATGTCGCTGTCTTCGCTGGTGGCCGCCCAGGCATTTTTGCGACTCTTTTGTTTCTGCAAAAAGACGTCGAAGTTGTCATCGAAGAAACTGAATACACGCCCTACTTCGACAAACTAAAAATCCTTGGCCGCTCACACACCATCGTTCCGAGTAACCCAGGAAACAACTTTCGCCCGAAAATCAGCGACTACAACAAGGCCGTGAAAGAAAAGGGCAAAAAAACCCTACTCATTCGCAGCAACCCTTGCAACCCAACTGGCGTCACTATGGCTGGTCAAGAGCTGCAAGATTTGGTGAATTTATCGATGGGCGATGACCGCGGTGCGATTATCGATGAGGCTTACGAGTTTTTCAATGCATCAGGTCCGGTCAGTGCGATGGAACACATCCGTAACATTGACGATACCAACCTATTCATCATTGGTGCCGCCACCAAAGGCTTACAAGTTCCTGGAATGCGCACTGGTTGGGTAATCGCTTCTAAAAAATACGTCGAGATTTTCAGAAACTTTTCTTCTATTGCCATGGGTGGAGTCTCCCGACCGGCGCAAGTTTATGTCGCAAACCTGCTAGAAATAGAACGAGTGAAACAAGCACGAAATGCCGTTGTTAACTTTTACAACGATCAAAGAAAAGCGTACCAAGAAGGTTTAGCGAGCTGCGGCATCGAGCTCTGTACTGGTGAAGGTGGGTTCTACCACTGGGGCAAGCTACCAAACGGTCTGACAGCCGAAGCATTTAATAAACGCCTATTTAAGCATAAAGCTGCGATCTTACCTGGAACACTCTGTGACATGCATAGACGTGGCGACAGCGGACCGCACGGAAACTTTATTCGCTTTTCCTTCGGCCCGATCGAGCCTGATAGCTACGGGGAGAACATCCGTATCATCAAAGAGTGCCTACGGGGGTAAAAGATCATCAAACAACGAGAACGACTCGGGTACGTACTATTTGTTGCACTAGCCATGACGCTACTGGCAACTAGCTGGAAGATGTGGCCAGATGTCTTGATAGACACTGGCTACTATCTTTATAATTTCTGGCAAATTTCTGAAGGAAAGGTACTTTTTAAAGATCTCACCTATTACTACGGCCCCTTTTCGCCCATGGTGAATGCGGCGATCTTCAAACTGTTTGGCGTTTCTTTGACCGCGATCATCCTTTTCAATTTTATACTTTTTATTACTTGCTCTTTTTTTATCTACAAAATTTTTTCCAAAGCATGCGACCGAGCAACAGGTTGTATACTCGCTCTGATATTTTTACTACTTTTTGGCTTTGCCCAGTATGTACCGACTGGTAACTTCAACTTCATTGCACCTTACAAAACTGAAATCCTGCATGGTCTTTTAGCCAGTTTGATCATGATCTATTTAATGGAAAGAGTTTTTTCCGGTGTCAATGGACCGTTGGTATGGATCGCGATCGGGGTCTGTGCCGGTGTCAGTTTGCTGACAAGTGGCGAGATATCAATGGCCACGTTAGCTGCATTGGGTGTGGGTTTAGCTATTACCTATCTTTCAGGACGCTACAGTTCTTCTGATTATACGCGCAATGTCATTTGGCTGATATTGGGATGCCTGCTGCTGCCGCTAGGTTTTTTTTGCTACTACTGCCTACATTTGCCCGCCTCAGAAGCATTTATCGCCACGTTTAACGGCATTTTGGCAGTTGTCTTGTTTCCCAGCGTTTCCCAGAACGTATTTTTCCAAGAATCAATGGGACTGAATCATCCCACTGAGAATCTCATTATGATTTTGCAATGCAGTTTGGTGATAGTCACAGCATGCCTTTCCATTTGGAGTCTTGGTGCATTTATTAATAAAAAGAATTTCGTCTCAGAAAAAAATCGTCGCATAGTGGGCGCCACGGTTCTTCTTGCATCCGCGCTAATATTCTATAGCTTCCCAAACGTCACTCCTTGGGTACACTTTAGCTCTGCATTACCTCTTTTGGTCGGAGTGCTGGCAAGTGTCGGATTGTTTTGGTGTTTGCGTCTAAGACGGACAAACGCCCTCTCAGCCCAAAGCTTTCTTTTCACCGTATGGTCATTCTTCTCATTCTTTATGCTAGCAAAGATGACTCTCAATGCTCGCATCCACCATTATGGATTCTATCTAGGAATGCCAGCAACTCTATTGGTCTGGGCTACGCTCTTATGGTACCTGCCGAGGTTAAAAAAGGGCGAGGTAAATTGGATTTTTCAGGGAGCGGCATGCATTGCTCTTGTTAGTATGACAATGTCGCTAGGACTTCTTTCTTTGCATTTTTATCAACAAAAGGATGTCGTGGTCGGCAGAGGTCAAGATGCTATTGTCACCTACAATGCGGAAACAAGTACCAAAGGCCCAGCGACGCAAGCAGCACTGCAGTGGCTCGAAGAAAACGCAGCAAAAGATGCTACGCTCCTGACATTGCCTGAGGGGACCATTCTAAACTACCTTTCAAGAAGAGTACGACCTAGCCCCTATACGTTCATCATCACGGAAGTCCTGGCTTACGGCGAAGATACGATCCTTAAATCGTTTCAAGATGGCCGACCGGATTATGTCATGCTGATCGACCGGGACACGACGGAATTCGGTGTTGGCCCCTTTGGGCAAGATCCACTCTACGGTGAAAAAGTCATGGCCTGGATCAGGCAGTCCTACATCACGCGTGTTGTTATCGGCGCCGTCCCGTTTGCAAAGCAAGGTTTTGGCATTGAGATTCTCATGCGCAAGGACCTGGGCCAGTAGTTGACAGGTAGCTCAATTCAACGCTAGCCAAGTCCTGCAAGGGTTTCCGAGCTTTTTCGCCCCAGGCTCCGGAGCTTTCCCCCAAAGCCCTAGCATACTAAAATTTAGGGGTCACTATGTTCAACAAAGGTTATTAACGCACCTCGGGGATATTTTTTTTTGACCAGAACCAAAATTCCGTCCACCGACACTAGACAACATGTTGCGAGCGTCAATCAATGGTCGGGAAACCATGCGCATTGGGAATCAGCATTGAATACGCTGATGTTAAAAATGCCTGTGTCACTCGCAATCCGGGAAATTCACCGCATGGTGAAGTTTGTTGATATCCTCGTAAAGTGTAACGGACCGCTCGAAACCATCCTCGATGTCGGCTGTGGTGACGGATCGTGGTGGCGGTCTCTGCCAGCCAAACCTGGAAAAGTATTCGGCATCGATATCTCAGAATCAGTCATCATTAGTGCTAAAGATCGACTTGATGATGCAGCCTTGATCGACGTCAGCGCCCCTTCAGTACAATCAGAAATAAAGTTGCGACGATGGCCAAGCACCTACGATCTTGTTATCGGCAACTGCTCTCTCGAACACGTTCCCGATATCAACGCCGCGCTAGCAAATATAAACAGCCTACTCAATGCCAATGGCAAGTTCGTACTATTTGTACCAACTCCCGACTGGGCATTGCGCGGTGTCACATTATCTATTCTTAAAAAACGCACCCCGCCTAGCGATGCTATTTTCAGGTGCTGCAAACGGCTTCTTTCAGCATTGGCATTTGATGGACGCTAAAACATGGAAGATTCTTTTAGAAGGCCACGGCTTTGCTGTCGAAGAGTCAACAATTATCGGAGGCCAAAAAACTGAATGGCTATTTCGCTTCGGCTTGCCGTTTTCTTTTGTATCGTTTCTTTTTAAGTCTTTTGCAGGGTTTTATCCTGTTCGATTTTGTTCGAAGAGCATAGTTGCTTTGCTGACAAAAAAAGTTTTTGCATTCATTAAAGACGATCTCTCAGCAAGTGCCAAAGGTGACCACCATAATGAATACGCCATCGAGTACGCCTTCAAATGCGTCAAAAAATAACGACTACTATACAAATCACTCCCTTGGAGTAAAGTGGCCGTTCACGATTTATCATCGCCCCATCGAACAAAGTATGCTTGCGTCGATCGAAGCTGCGCGCACGCGCTCTGGAAATCGCTTAAAAGTTCTGGTTTTTGGCTGCGGACTATTTCACGAAAACAGCCTATTTTCCAATGAATTTGAACTTACGTTAGTTGATGGCGATGAGCGGCTTCGCCCCCATTTACTCGGGCTGGTGTCTGGCTTTTCAAAATCAAAGGTCATCATTTCGACCTCGGCCAAAGACCTAAGCAAAGAGTTAACGCCGGAAAGTTATGATCTTATCATCGCAAAAGAAGTCATTGAACACATCACCGACATGGCCCCATACTTTTCAGTCTTCAACCGATGCCTGCGTCAAGGCGGCAGCTTATGGCTAAGCACACCGAATTACGGTGCGATTGTATTGCCTGCAATTGAATATACATTTCTTGAGGTTCTTGCACGTATCCGAGGATTTAGTCGCTTTGGGATACATCCAAATAAATATGCTCGACACCGATTGAAGCAGGAGTTAATGCGCGGTGGCTTTAAGCAAATCGACGTAGCTTCGACGCCTCTCTGGTTAGCTTTGGTCGCTTCCTGTCATAAATGATTGGTTTTTAGCTCAATAGACCTAACAGCCACCGTCTGCGAGAGCGAATGCGGGTTTCGCTAAGGCTGGCAGAACTTCCGTCAACACGTTGCAGACTTCGGACTGCAGCTGTTTTTCTGTGGTATCAGGTCGAAGGGTAAAACCACCGACAGAGTCATCGACGACTTTGGCAAAAGCGCCAGAAATTTTTTCTAAATGCGATTCCGCAGGATCAGATTTAACAAGTGAAAGTCCTTCCCCTGTCTCATCAATCCATAGCAAAAGAAGCTTGTAGCGGAATGCCATATCTTCCTTTGAACCCTCAACAATATCTATCCGCGCTAACGATACTGATTTAAAAATCCGGTCCGCAGCATAAGCGAACACTGCACCACCCGAGTGAATATTTTCGAAGTGCCGGTCTGGATCTCTTTTGCCAGCTGTTTTACGTCCAGTGAGTAGGTTCAATCGATCTTGGGTCAGAGTTTTTTGGGTATTATTTTCAAAAGTCGGTGTTCTGATGTCACGGTTTTTACCGAGCGTTGGAATACCGGTGAGCGAAAGAGATGTGCCGCCTTCAGCATAGAACGCTAACAAATCTGCGAAACCTTCCGAGATTGCGCCCAGGACCTGGGTAAATTCTGAGGTACCGGTATCAGTAAATTTCGCTAAACTAAGATCTTCCCAAGTATGTGTGATGGGATTCCAATCGATACCTAATTTTGCTTTCAAAAGTCCAGTTCGCTGTCTTTCAACATGGTGGCCATACTCGTGACCAAGTACAAACTGAGACTCCCAAAAAAAGCCTGGAAACGCTTCGTCGGTTTGTTTTGAGGCCGGGAAAACAATGATCATGTTCTTGCCACCGTAATAGGCAAGATTATTAACCACATATTTTTTGCGAAGCTTTTTCTCGCCGTTTTCGTAGTAGTTGTCAAAGATGTCAGTAAAGAGAGGAAGAACATTTAAGAGCAGTTGGGGTGGAACCGCCGCGCTAGGTTCTTTAAGTTGCAAATAGGTTTTGTGGGCTAGATCAAGATAATGGGCGCTTGTTAACGCCACCGTTTCAACTGATTTACGCGGGTATTCGTAGCCATTTTCACAAATCCTAAGGTACCAGCCTTTACCCTTGACTGCAGCGTAATCGTCGCGGCCAAGTTCGTCTAAGCACTCTTGGCCGTCTTCCTTCGCATCATCGCAGCGCCGCTCGTACTCAACACCAAAAACGGTGTCTTTGACGATAGAGTTTCTGAGCGAAATGGAGGTGACGGTATTACTCAGATCGACGCTGATCATCTGAACTTGATCCGATTGCCAGGCCGGCAAGGTTCCAGAAGTCAGATCGATTTTGTCAGTTTGCTTTTGGCAATTTGCATCGAAAATCTCGTAGGTAGCTGGAGCTTCAAACACCCGCACCGGCAGAACTATCGGTTGTTCGTTTGAGCGGTCAGATTTACTACAGCCAACACCGGCTGCGAAAGCTGGTACAAAAATCCATGAAATGGCTCTGTTTAGCGGTGCAGACAGGACAGATTTCATCGGGACTTCCTTTGTTTATAGTCCTTGCAATCAAATGCCGATGAGGCTAGATTCCAGCTTTCATTGCGGGCTTTCTAGGGCTATACTACCTGATCGCTTACTGTGCAAACAGCTTTTACCATTATAAATCCCTAGATTATAGTTGGTTAATCATTTTTTTGTTCGGAGGAAACGTCATGGCTCGAGTTTCAATAGAAGACTGTCTTAACGTTATGGAAAACCGTTTTGCGCTCGTAACTGTCGCTGCGGCGCGCACCCGTCAATTGATGAACGGCGAAGAACCGCTTATTAAGACAAAAAATAAGTTGGCTGTAACCGCTCTCAGAGAGATCGCAGAAGGCGTCATCACCTCCGAAATTCCAGCAGAACTTGGCGAGATTACTCGCAATAAGTTAAACCCAGAATTTTGATTTTTTACTGTTTATTCGGAAATGTAGAATTTCTGAAGGGACAGATGCCTTGACCGGGAACGAGAGTTCTCGGTTTTTCTTTTTTGAGACGATCAGACGCTCAATGCGTACTGACACTGACTCATAATGTAGGTCACCAAGCAGCGATCAATGACTTCGTCTTTGGAGATGAGACGCTGGTCAAACCAGTGTTGCTCGATCAAAGACCAGTAGAGCAGATCTCCAAATGCTTTTTCCAGAGCCTCACTCAAAATCTCGCGAAAGTGGACGTAGTCCCATGCCGCCTCATCCGGGCCAACGCCATTGGCTTGGTAGTCGTGAGCGAGCTGGCGAAAGTCGATGTCGATGTTGAGTGATACGAATCGTTCGACGAACGTGTCGAGTCTGCCGCCGTGTTTGGCTAAAAAGTCCTTCCGAGACCGCTGCCTAAAATCAGATAACTTAATAAGATTACTCATAAAACCTTCCATTTAAACGGCATCCCCTCCTCATTAGAAGACTGCCTAACTAGTTTGAACATTCTTGTAATCGGCATTTATTACCTATTCCTTAAAGAAAAGTTGCAAAAAGTAGCTAAAAAATCGTCCATATAGCGGACGCCTCTTGTAACAGACTAAAATAATAGGATTTTACTGGGAAAAAATCTCTGCCCTTAAAGACCTACAAAAAAACCCTTAAAATGGCATCGAATTTGCTCTACCTGCATGCTTCATAGCAAATCAGCATCGTTCGTGCGCCTTAACCGAACTAGGCAAGATCAACCCAGCTTAGATCGGCAATTAATACGTTATATCAGAGTGTTGCAGCATTCTACACACCCTGTTACGCTTGATAAGTGAGATTCCATCCATTAGGTTGGGGGCAAAGCATGGACATTCGAAACGGTGACGCTGTTTTTCTACGTAGCGGCGAACCAGGTATCGTTAAAGACCGTAGCTCAGTAACAGGCAAGCTCACGGTCGATACAGACAATCAATCTGTGAAGCGTGAGATGCGTCATGGCTATCTCAATGGACTCTCCGATACTCAACGTGTCGAACTAAACCAAATCCTAGATTCTGTTAAATCATCGACTGAAGATCCAAATGAAAGAATCGTAGTTCTCGAATCAAAAGTGCGTGAACTTGAAGGCGATCCGAAACAAATCGGACTGTCAAAGTATGTAAAAGCAGAGATGGTTCACATCATGAATTCAAACGGTATCAAGCCGCGAGAATACGCAGTCCAGGAATCTAAAATCCGTTAAGTCAACATAGTGCGAACTTTTAAGAACAACAGGAGAAGCGTATGGCAAAGATTGGCGACCTTGTAAACAAATCTGGCGTCTACACGAAGCCAGGAGTTGTGATCGAGAAAAAGGACGACGGTAACTTAGTGATCGACACCGATCCGATGGCTGTGAACAAGTATCACCGCTACATTAACACCACCGGTCTTTCCGAAGGTGAAAAAGCTGAATTCAACACGATCCTTGATCAGATCTACACAAAAGAAAACGACATGGACCGACTAAACGACATCCAGACTGAGATCGATCGATTGAAAATGGATCCACAAAGTAAGAACATTGTGCAGTACCTGCGAAATCAGCAGTCACACTTAATTAGAGAAGCGAAAGCGTTGCCTCAGAAATACCAAGTGGATGAGAACCAGCTCAAACGCTAAAAGTCTTCTCCTAGCACTTCTCCATACATAACAAAACGCCGAACCCTACTGCATTTATGCGGTAGGGTTTTCCCATTGATAGGTTCTACCTCTGATAGAGATCCGGCTTATCTATTTTCGCCTATATCAAAAGTTCTATAGTCTAATCTTCGACACTCTTTGAGGTTAGATTATGCACCAACCTGAGATCAGACTCACTAAAGTCCAGATAATGCTCTATGGAACCATCATCCTATGCGCGAGTTTTGTGGCTTTGCTCTATATATCTGAGACCATCATTGCCGCATTAGAGCCGCTGTCAAAGCCTGCCCTCATCAAGTCGATGCGCAGTAAGCAAGTTGACGCCTACCCCGCTATCACATCCCAAATTATCCTAATGCGGAACCATCTCCAGCCTCTAGCGACTCAAAATGGCCCCAGTGTCCTCCCTCTAGGAGGCATCGCCAATAAAACTACCGTCTTCTGCCGCGAAGCAGACGAAATGATTGTTTATGATTCAGACCGCTTCGGCTTCCGTAACAACGATGAACTCTGGGACAGTGATCTCGATATCATCGCCGTCGGTGATTCATTCGTCCAAGGCGCTTGTATGGACGACGATAATCGCGCGCTGCATACCGGCCATACGCCCTTAGCATGACTTCAGAAGTTGCGAACAAAGTCCTAGAAGACTTTGATCCGAATATTGTCCCTTACCGATGGATGCAGCTGGTTAGTCAGGTAAAAGACGACGTTAAGGAACACGTTTGCTCAGCACTCCATATCGATGGCACGACAAGGCCGCAGGTTGTGTTTCCCAACGATAATGGACCTTATCATCAGCTAATTACCAAGGTTGGAGAGCTGACGGGAACAGCAGCTCTTTTAAACACGTCGTTCAACGAAAGTGGCTATCCGATCGTTGCCACTGCAGTTGAAGCACTTGCTGTTTTTAGCCGGACAGCGATGGATATTCTTATTGTTGAAAACACCATGATTGAAAAAATTTGGGAGCAAGAAGACCATGCAAACTAAGTCAGCAAAGATTACTTCACTCAAACTAGTTTACCTAACCATTGTCGCCGTTTTCAGCGCCATGCGAGAAAACAAAATCGCAGCTTTGATTCCTATTGCCGCGTTGGTTCTTCTGGCGAGCTTAGGTCTATTTTTCCTAAATCTGATGTCGCCGATCGCACCTTTTGTCTACTCACTATTCTAAATCCGAACGTGTGTATGAAATTTGATGCAGCTAGCAAAAAGATTTACCTATGATGTTAATATTTTAGGAACACCCAGGCCGGAGGATTCTGGTGCAGAAATCCGAGGTGTTTTTTAAATTTACGTGATACTTCTAAAGGCATAGACTGATGTTGTTATGCACAAAGGAGTATTCTATGAATTTTAAACATATCTTTCTGGCCCTGGTCTTTGGACTTTCGTTCTTCTGCATTGGTGCAGAAAAATCTGAAGCGCAGGTGCGCTACCCCGTTTCATCAACTTTCTACAGTCAGGGTATATATTCTGGGTATGGTTGGTATCCCGTAAACCACGGTTACTGGCCTTGGACCTACTATAGCTACCCGGCATACAACCCTTACGGCTATTCCTACTACTCGTATTACAATTATCAACCATACTACGCGACCTATGCCACTATTTCTTACTCACCATCGACTGGTCGCTATGGTTCTGCATGGGGCCAATACACACAAGCAGCAGCGGTTAATGCGTCGCTTAATTTCTGCGGCGCTGATGACTGCAGTGCTGTCGTGTGGGTTCAAGGTGGGTGCGCAGCGATTGCAGTAAACATTGAGAACGAAAACGTAAGCTGGGGTTATCACGCTTCGAACATAACAGCTCGCTCCTACGCGATGCGCAGTTGCCAAAGTGCAGGTGGTGAAACATGCTCGATAAAAGCTTGGGCCTGCACTTACTAAACTGAATATTGAAAGAAGAAGCGTAAAAAGATTTCTTTTTATGTAAGTGCCGAAAATGTAAAAAAAAAGTCGATTGCATTTTCGGTTTTTTTATTCCTCCAGCGATTCCCGCAAACAAAGCCACACATAAGCCCTGACTCTTGCAAACAATAACGTACCGCTTGAACGGGTGTTGAGTACAAACTGCCCACAAAATTTGTGAGGCAGCTTGGACTATCACGGCGTTATTCGTAAATATTACCCAGTAGTGGCCGAAATCATTTACAGTTTCCCTGCAGACAACGATTCTTTAACGTCAAGCAAATTCTCATAGATCTTGGTGAGGTGCATATGTATGGTGCGTCAAAGCTACTTGATGAAAAAGAATGTATCAAAATAGAAGCACGCGACGTCCACACCCTTCACATCACCGTCGCAATTTCATTCTGCAAACGACCAGCAGAGTTATCTAGTTGCACAAACAAAGCCTTCTCATTCTCATATTCTTCCAATCTCGCTGCCGCAGACCCATGGCACGCAATCTGCATTGGCAAACGTTGTTAGAGAACTGACTAAGGTCGATGCCGTACATTGGAGATTAAACATGAAACTATTACACTCTACATTTTTATTACTTAGTTCCTGCGGACTAAGTCTTGGCGCGCTAAGCGCAATGGGTCAGACTGGTGGGGTACAACCAACAACATCGCCGAGTGCTGCAGAAGTTAGTCCTATGGCTCCGAGCCCAGATGCATCTCAAGCAGACAATACTAAGCGCAACAAAAAAGTCACAAAGAACGCTGAAGTCACAGCGCAGGACCAAAGCAATGCTCAAGCAGATCTAAATCTTGTTGCGAAAGTTCGCCGAGCGATCGTCGATGACGACTCCCTCTCCGTTAACGCGCAGAATGTCAAGATTATCGCTACAAACGGCAAAGTTGTTCTTAAAGGCCCCGTTAAGAGCGACAGCGAACGAACACGGCTAACTCAAATCGCTAACGAAATCGTTGGTGCTAATAACGTAAAGAACGAACTTGAAGTTTCACATTAAGTTAAAAACAAAGGAGTTAATTCATGGCAGGTAAAAACACAGCCGTAATGGCAATTTTCCAAGACGAAGTCGCAGTTGACTACGCAGTAGACCAACTTCGTGCGCACGGATTCCGCAACACCGACGTTTCTGTACTGCTAGCAGACAACAAAGGCACTAAAGACTTCGCTCATAAAAGAGATACAAAAGCCCCTGAAGGCGCAACGACTGGCGGCACAACCGGTGCAGCCGTTGGTGGTATCCTCGGATGGCTCGCTGGTGTTGGCGCACTAGCTATTCCTGGACTTGGTCCGTTGATTGCTGCTGGTCCAATCGTTGCTGCACTAGCAGGCGCGAGTGTCGGCGGCGCACTCGGTGGACTTACCGGCGCTTTAATCGGCATGGGTATTCCTGAATACGAAGCAAAACGTTACGAAGGTATGATCAAAGAAGGTAAAGCTTTGATTTCTGTCCACTGCGATTCTCAAGAGTGGGTAAAGAAAGCCAAGGAAGTTTTGGAAGCGGCTGGCGGTACAGACATTGCGTCTCGAAACGAAGAAAGCGCTGACAAATATACCGACTTCGATCGCCCAGTCTCCCGGACCTCTGTTGAATCTGATATAGGACGCACTCCTACAATGTAAGATTCACCCAGGTTACGTTAAAGGTCGATCACTCCAATGAGCGGTCGGCTTTTGCGATTGCGGTGAACGCCTTGCCTTGCAGATAGCTGAATGAATTCAATGTCATTAGTCGTTGTCTCTCAATTCTGCGCGTCGGACGCTCTGCGCGAGCAACTTCAAGCCCTTACGCACAGCTTCTATTTCGCTCATTCCTTGCAGTTTAAAACTCTTTAGCAGCTCGAGATCTTCTTTCTGGAATCTAAACGATTTCAATTTAGTTGGGTTTCTATTGCGTTGACCAACACTTCCTAGCCACTGCATGTAGTCTTTGGGATTTACTTTTCTAAATTTAGAAATCGGATTGGCTGCTTTAATCTCTTTGATTACCGTTTTTAAATCTTCAGGAGCATTTTCGAGATCCACGATTGCACTTGGTTTTTTAACTGCTATGGCAGGAATTAACTCAAGGATTCTTGGTTCGATTTTGCCGGCCCACAACAAGTCATTTAACTTCATCTTTTCACGATTTAGCAGAACGTCATCAGTCGTTCTAAGCAAATTCATAGCTACCAATCTGCCCAGGATTTTCTTGTAACGCATGGACTTTCTATGTTTTTCTAAAAGAAGATTTTTTTCCTTAGCTCTTGCAATTAATTCTTCAATCATCGAATACACCTTTCAAATCTATTTTGTATTTCCCACATAACTGCAAAAACAATTGCGAAGGACCTTTGGCGATGTACTGCAGAATTAGGTTTTTATTTTTTTCGGGTGCTTTGGCAATTTTTGATAAAAGTACGTATTCTGATTCAGCGTAGTACCCGTCAACGACGAAGCCCTTGTACAAGTGAACGTACTTGGTTTCTTCAGGCATCCAAATTTCATTTGAGAGGCTGTCGTAGATCAGATGATGCTTTTTGAGAATGTCACAAAACTTCACTCTCGCCAGCCAAACGAAATTTGCATAGGCATCAACATCCATCGTTGCTGTCAACGCAAGACCGGTATTTGCTTCTAGTAGTGCTGATTGTCCGACGATTTTTATATAAAATTTGGGAATTTCTCTGGATCCCTCTGACTGTAGCTCGAGATTCAGTTCGATAATTTCTTGGTCTAGTTGTTGAAAAATATTTAGAAGCATACGATCTCCTACCTCGAGTAAGTATATACATCTTATCGGAAGATGTATATACAACTTTAATCGATTTTTTTAATTAAATTTCAGATAGTTACACCATTTTTTTTATGTACTCCAACGAGCGGTCGGCTTTTTCGTTTATGGTGAACGCCTGGCCTTGCAGATACCTGTAAATTTTGCGGAATCCGCAATTTACGACCCAAACTCTCGCTAATGTTTGCCGATAATAGCTGTTTGAAAGACTAAAATTTTAAGTATATTAATCACTTAGATTTGTAGTCAAACAATGAGGTTTCGTGTGCGTTCCTTCGCACTTTATCAGTCTGGTCGAAAGCGGGGGTTTTCGCCTCTCAAAGCGGAATAACATTAAATCAGTTAGGCAGTCATTTGATGGATATAAAAACCCTAGATATAGATCAGACGGTCGCGGCAAAAGCAGCGATCGGTCTTATAAGAGGGTTTATCTCGTCTTTAGACGGATTAGACGGGTCGCTAAAAGACCAATCGAAAGAGTTGTTCCAAACGCTAGAGCGGCTTGACGGCTCTGAAAGCATTATGCTTAAGACTATCGACAGCGCATTCACTGCGTTTCTTTCAGTAGCTATGGCTCCGCTAAAGCAGGCTGACCAAACTCAACGAGCACTCTTTGTTAAGGATCTGGAACATCTTTTTCAGTCGCAGCGAGCATCTGCATTTGGGCAGACTCTTCTTGAGGGCATACTTCATCCCCTACTGACCGGAGTACAACCAAAAAATATCTGGGTGCCAGGGTGCGGGGAGGCATACGAGGCGGCATGGATTACTGCTAAATTTCCTACAACGGAATCCTTCTATTTGGATATTGATGCTGCGGCGCTGGCTAAAGCAGAAAGGCGCATTGATTCGCTAAATAATAAAAAAGCGAAGGTTTGGTCCATCGACCTTACCAAACCAGAACTCTTGCCGCCTGTTAAGCCTGATTTGACTTTATTTTTTAACCCGTTCGTCATAGAAAACGGGGACTACCAACGTCTGGTCATGATGCTTAGTGATAAGAAGACTACTGAAAGCAAAGCCGATCACTATCTATCTGCACTCAATATGTCGGCCCTGGCTCAAACCATCTATAATAACATCATAAATCATATGAACGTGAAAAGATTTATCAGCGTCACTATGGATCTGGCTGAAGCACATGTCATTCACAGTTTTTTTACGAATAAAAAAATTCCAGTTACTTGTTACCGCAATCCCTACGCAGTTAAAAATCTTGCGAGTCTTATTTTGGGCAAAAGAAGCCCAAAGACTGAGCCAAAAATTTATCACTACATTTTAGATGCGCACGCGACCTAACTGTTTTTAAAAAGGTGTTTTTTGCAGCAACAGCCCCAAAAATTTCAGTTTGGAAAAACTGCTTACTTCTTCTGGTTGCCTCCGAAGATCCAAGATACAGAGCGTAAACAGATCGGACTTTTTTTCGGGCATGCTACTGGTGTTCCTTCCCTGGCTTATAAAACTCTGTTTGCCCGCTTGGCTAGTGAACTCAACGTTATTGTTGCGGCATACGATGTTCCCGGTTTCGGTGAGTCTATCGGTGAATCCAAAGAAGCCGAGACAAGAACGAATTGGCGCCCCAACCTGTGGACAGACCTAGCTTCTGAACACTCAGTGCATTGGGAGATCGCAAAAGGTTGGCTGCAAAAGGAAACTGGGCTCGATGAAAAGATAGATTGGATTTTTTTTGGCCACAGTATCGGGGCCTGGCTTTCAATCTGGGCCGGAGCAAGTTTGGGTCTGAGGCGGGTGATCGCTTTAGATCTAGTCTGGCTACCAGTTAAAGTCGCCTTTCTCTGGAGTGTGGTAGCTCGCCTTGGACTTCGGGCAAAGCATCCTGTCGGTCGAAAATCCGTAACCCGAAGGTCGGCATTTGCTAGCAAAGAGGATGCTATTTTTCTTTTAAAAAAGAAGTCTCTATTTCGCGGCTGGAATGACGAAGCGATGAAGGACTATGTGGATAGTCTTTTCTCAGAAAGTGACACCAGCGCTACCCTCACCCATGATCCGAAATATGAAGCAGCTATGTTCTATTCCCAGCCGATTGCCATGGCTCCCATTTTTAACGTCATTCCCAAAGTAAACCGCGAATCACTGGATCTACTCTTTGTTGCCGGTGGTGACAGTGATACTTGCGACTATCGGCGTTTTCTCAAACTGAAAAAAATATTTCCTTCGGCCTCTTGTAGCGTTATCCCCGGTGCAACTCACATGTTTCCCCTCGCCGACCATGACACAACCATTAAAACCATACGGACGTTTCTAACTGGAGATTATTGAGACAGGCTGTGCAGTGATAGGCGCATCGTGCTGAATATAGCGAAAGACATGTTTCAGAAGTAAGTAACGTCATCTCATCAAGTTAGCCGCAAACAGGTCTTTTCCTCCGCTGCCTCAAGAGTACATTTGTTTATACCGAGAAACTCTTCAGTGCCTTTCAACACTGACGGGGTTTTTTTGACAAAAAATTTTAAGACATTTGCGGCCTTGGTCTTATGCTTTGCTCTTCATCTTTCCTGCAAACCGGCAGACAAATTTTCCGCATCAGACTTGAATGAACTCGATGTTGAAAAAGATCCCTGGTTTGCGGTTTTCCGCCCGACGAATATTGCTAGAATCTCGCTCGAAGAACTGCAGAAACAGAAATTAAAAGCCAATTTTAAAATATTTAGAATCGAAATGTTAGATCTGCTAGGCATCGGTACATCAGTAAATGTTGCCTTGAAGCCGCAAGGCGCCGGCACGTTTCAACGCTCTGAAACCTGGAAACTGAATATAAACATCAATCCAGGTACGCTTATAAGCAGCGCTACCGGGACTGCTCTGCCAATCAATATAGCTTTACAGTCCGGCCGAGAGATTGAATATGTGCGCCAGTTCGGTTCACAAAATGCCGCATTGTCTGCCCCGGTAAAAACGCTCCTCGACCTTCCGCTGACTGTCGAGAAAGCATTAGATATGTCCCCTGGTGATATCGTCTCACTGCCTGTTACCATGGGTCTGCGCCTTAGTGTTGGCAAAAACGTCCGGGCAACTGGCGCAGATACAGGAGTCTTCTGGCACGGCGGTTTTCGCCTTACGATCTTTCGCTTAGACGGTGGATTCGTTCGTATCAAAGCAGTCTCTGACCGCTCGCGTGGATTATTTTTAAATGCACAAGCTAGTGCTCATTTAGATTATTTTGGCTACGGACCTTTCGGCTTAGTCAACCTAGACAAAGAAGCTGATCGGGGCCTCGGTCTAGATTTTTTGAAGTTTACCCAGCAAAACATTCAAAACGGTGAAAAGCTCGTCATCGACTATGTGTTGAATCTAGATCACCCAGACGGTGCCGTCGCATACGCAGGTATCGTCGAAAAAACGCTTCAGGTCCGTCCGGGAAAGCTGGCAGCTTTCACCGCAGGTGCAGGCTCAATCGAACAATCGACTTTCGCTAATATTGACTATGCCGAAATACTAAATGAACTCGATGCTAATAAGCCGGCTGAAAGAAGGCGGGCATCCAGAGTCTTTCGCGGATCGAATGCCTACAACGGAAAATCCACAATGGGTCACCTGGGCACGAAACTTCTAAGGTTTAATTCAGATCAGTCACTAACATTCAACACAATCGATCTTCAGAATACCGACAACAGCGAAAGTCACTTTCGCTATTTTCTCTTTAACAAGTCTCGCAGCAAAAAAAGTCTCATCTCACCACTGCGCAACCATCACGATTTATCCGCTGCAGCTATTTTTGTCGAAGGACGTCGCAGCGGTGAAGCCAATGAGTTCGTTGATTTTGCCTTCGCTCTTCGCAGCTCGGAACGCCGCCTTAGTAGAATGGAGCGCGGCGATATAATCGGTCGTCTTTCCGCAATATTTGGACCTCGCTACGATGAATTGGGCATGTCAGATGCACTCCCTCGTCAGATAGTTGACAAGTACGCACTGAATGCAGAGCTAGCATTCCCCCGAACGCTGCTTTCTGAGATGTACCGCATAAGTCAGGAAGACCCTGAGCATTACGAAAAACTTCTATGGTACGCGATGTATCAAATCGCTCCTCAGTTTTCGGGAAGACTAGGCCCGCGGACTGCAGGCCCAGCAGACTCTGCGCTAGGATCGGTAAGAAACTTTTTCAAAAACTCCCTCGAATCCCTACGTAACACCATGCGGACTGTCATCAAACTGAGATTCGAAGGCATCCACGGCCAAACCGCTAGCGATCTCGTACGCGCAACAAAAGAGTTTCCTCAAGATGGTAGCATTGTTCTATTTAATAAAATTATGCGGCTTCTAGAAAAAGACGACAGCGCCGAAGAGATCGTTCCGGCATTTTTCATTGCCCTAGCAACTGTTTTGAAAGTCGAGCCCTACATTGCTGTGAGAAGCGGCTGGGACACCGATCCCTACTATTTTGAGAAGATTTCTGGCGAAAATCGCTATCTAGATCTGGAAGACTTTCTCGCTGGCACTTATAAGCACCTAAACAGCCTAGGCTACGACCGGTAACGTGAAAACACTTTCATTAGCCGAATTTAATCAGCTTGCACGAGGATCAAATGCAGTTCTTAGAGCTTCCCCAAGCATGTTAATCGAAATCAAAAGAAGAATCATAGCAGTCGTTGGTGCAATCAATAGCCAGACAGCGTTAGTGATATAGGTTCGCCCTTGCAACAGCAGCTCACCAATACTTGGTGTCGGGGGAGAGAGGCCGAATCCAAGATAGTCCAACACCGCTAACGTGCTTATCCCTGCTGAGATAGCAAAAGGAGTCAGCGTCAGAACGGGTGTGATCGCGTTCGGTAAAATATGTTTGAAAATAACTCGCCAATGAGTGCCGCCGAGAGCGATCACTGCTTCAGTAAATTCTCTCTTACGTAAGGCTAGAACCTGAGCCCGCATCTGGGAAGAAATTGAAATCCAAAAAAGAGCGATAACGATTGCGAGTGTCAGGAAAAAACTCTGACTGCGCGTCACACCATTGATCAAAATGATCAACATCAAAATAGGAATGATCTCAGCAAGCTCTTTCAGACGTTCGGCCACAAAATCGAACACACCAGCAAAGTAGCCTTGCGTGATCCCGATCAGTACTCCGATAAAATAGGCGCCGCTCCACATCAGAAGGCCAAAGCAGAGGGAAACGCGGATACCGTAAATCAAACGAGCAGTGACATCGCGGCCAAGGCTGTCGGTCCCCATCCAGTGGATACTAGAGGGACCTACCATGACGTCTGTCGATTGAATGTAAGGATCCCAGCGATTGATTGGAAAGATCGCGACTGTCCCGCGACTTTCCGCCTCGTCTGCAGCCAAAAGTTCTGGAAAATCGACAATAAAGGCGTCGGTGATACCGAAGTCGGATACGGAATAGTTTACCAACGCGGGAAAAAACACCCGCCACTCGCGGACTTCTTTCGGTTCACCGCCGGCAGCGCTACTCATGACAACATCGCCATCGACAAGGACTGGAGTGTTGCGGACAACGAGAAGTGGATAGTGGTGCGACCACAGTTCAGCGGTCAAAGAAACGATGAGCATAAACAAAAAGACCACTAGACCAAGAACGGCTCTTTTTTGGCCAAAGAAAATCTTCCAACGCCGACGCGACATGGGAGACAGACGATTATTAATAAAGTTCAGCACCCAGAAGCCTCAATTGAAATCAATGCGTGGATCAACAATCACATAGGCCATATCGCTAAAAAGCTGGCCAAACATGATACTGAGGGAGATAAGCACTTGTACACCCATGAATACGTTATAGTCACGAGCAGTGATCGCCTCTAAAAAAAGTAGGCCCATGCCCGGCAAACCAAATACCGCCTCAATAATCACTGAACCAGCTACAAAAGTACTCAGAAAGCCGCCAATGCCTACCATAAGTGGCAGAATCGCGTTGCGGAGTGCGTGCTTATAAATAATAAAATTTTCGCCGAGGCCTTTGGCGCGCGCAGTACGCACATAGTCGCTTCGAATCACTTCGAGTAACGAGTTTTTCATCAGAAGTGTTGTGACTGTGAAGCCGCCGATCAGGGACGCACAGACAGGAAGAAACATATGGTAGATGTAATCGCCGATTTGACCAAAAAACGACATCTCAGAAAAATTGTCAGAACGGAAGCCGCCAAGAGGAAAGATTGCTCCAGACGGCAGGACGCGGTCAGTACAAAATACCAAGAGCATGACAATAGAGATAACAAGCGGCGGAATACTGTAAACAATAAAGAGGCCGACTGACGAGATGATGTCAAACTTGCCGCCGTCTTTTAATGCTTTTGCCACCCCGAGTGGGACACAGATTAAATAGGTCAGAAAAAACCCCGGTATCCCAAATCCAAGGGACACCGGGAACCGACTTACAATGGTATCCATCGCAGGCTGCCTGGTAGTGATCGAATCGCCAAAATCAAGAATGACGATCGACTTGACCCAGTTCAGATAACGCACGATGACAGGCTTATCGAGGCCGTATTGCTTTTCAAGCTCGGCACGTAGCTTGGCGATTTCCTCGGTCGACATGGAGACGTTACGACCGCTGCCGCCGCCTCCACCGCCATCAGAACCACGAATCCTGGCAAGAGCTTCCTGGACAGGGCCGCCTGGAAGTTTATCAAGAATAATGAAAAGCACCCCAGTCATGATAAAGAACATGGGGATCATCGCAAGTAGGCGCCTGACTATATATGCATGCATCGATGCCTAGCCTTTTTTCGTCTAAATCAAGGTGCGTATGAAAAAATATCAACTGGTGCAGTAACATCATATGCCATCGCCCAAATGTTGCTTGGTGATCCGACTTTTTTGTTAAATCCAACAAGCAGTGAACTGGGCTCGAGAAGGAAGAGGTACGGCTGATCGTTGTAGATCATGCGGTTAATCTCTTTCATCAATGCAACGCGTTTGGCTGGATCAAACTCAATGTTTGATTGATCAATTAGAGCATCAACTTTTTCGTTCTTATAGCTCACAAAGTTTGAACCTTGATTTGCTTCAGACGATGAATGCCAGGTTTGTTTAGCGTTCGGGTAAGGTGTTGCAGTCCAGCCCAAGATAATTGCATCAAAACGGCGGTTATCAACGTCATCAAGGAATGCATTCCATTCCATTGATTGAACTTTCATATCGATACCAGCTGCTTTGAAGTTTTCGCGAGCAATCTGAGCAATCTTAGCACGGAGTGGATTGTTCGAGTTGAATTTCAATTCGAAGCTGAATTTGACGTTCTTACCGTCGACTGTTTTGTCTAGGATATTGTCGCCATCAGAATCTTTCCAGCCGTCTTCTTTAAGTAAGGCAAGAGCTGCCTTGCGGTCGGTAGTTAGCATGTTGCCGGGCGCACGCAACTCTTCCGCAGCATTCATAGTCAAAGATCCGAATGGTGATGTGCATTGGTATGCGAATCCTTGGTAAACGGAATCAATGATTTGCTTGTAGTCAATGATACGAGCAAGAGCTTGTCTTGTCTTTACGCTAGCAAAGACTGGATTTTTAAGGTTCCACGCTAAATAGGAGTAGCCGCGTGGTGCTTTGTTTTTTACTTCTGTTGCCCAAACAGCTTGTTTGTCAGTGTTGCTGGTGCCAAAGCGTGCTTTGTCTGTTCCCCGTACTTTCAAGCCGAATTGCTCGGCGTTGAATTCAAGAACGTCAAGGTCACCTTTAAGGAAACGCTCATACTGTAGAGCGTCGTCTGTGATGATGCGCAAAACAATCTTGTCAGCATTATAACGGTTTTTATAGTGTGGAAGTTCGCTACCCCACCAGTTTTTGTCGCGCTCAAGAATAACTTGTTGGTCCCGGTCAAAAGCCTTAAAGACGTACGGGCCGTTACCGATCGGGCTCATCACACCTTTAGCTTTGTTGAAGTCAGGCTCACTGGCGAATTGTTTTTTCTGGATCGGAGCGAATAGGTACAAGCTGCGGAGCGTGTCAAATTTAGGCTCTTTTACAGAGAATTCGAAGGTGTATTTATCGATAACTTTGATCGAGGTGCCTTCCCAGTAAGTTCTGATCGCAGCAGCTTCGGTTTTTGGATCCATCTGTGTGTCAAAAGTAAATTTGACGTCATCAGTAGTGACCGCTGTGCCGTCAGACCATTTTGCTTTTTCGTTCAATGTGAACGTGTAAACTTTACGGTCAGCAGAAATCTTGTAAGACTTCGCAAGGGCAGGAAGTGGGTTGAGAGTTTCAGCATCTTCGGTGAAGAGTGGCGCCCAAAGAAAAGCTTCAGCATAAGACGAAACGTTGTCAGCAGAAAGTAACGGATTGAGAACTTTCGGGTTGTTACCCAAACGTTGGTTGAATGCTCCTGCTTTCGGAGCTGTCTTCAAATCTGCATATGCAGAAGGAAGCGCTTTGTACTCGGTTTGAGCAAAGGATGTTGTTGTCACACACACTGCCGCAAGGCTAAGTGCTAAAGTGTTAAAGGTTAGGCTCCTCATAAACTCCCATCTTTCATAAAAGTGGCAAATTTCATACGTATTGTCGTGGGGTTTTAACATTTACAACCCGCGAAGTCTACAAGCCAAAATGACCAAGATTGCCCAGTGATATAATTATTTTTACCTATGAAAATCATGAAGAAGTTGGCGGGAAAAGAACGTGCTGCTCAGACGACGCAGGTGATGAAAAGTAGGTATGGGACGGCCAGCGGCAATGCTCTAGTATTGCCACCGACGGACTCGTCCAAAATGTCTGATCTCTATTTTTTAGTATCTTTTGACTTAGCGTCTTTCGCTGCCTGGACTTTTTTGGCGGCGTCTTCGACTTTGCCGTCCTTGCGCTTTTGATCTTTTTGTTTCGACTTTGGATTTTTATCACCCATGGGAATCTCCTCTGAAAATTTAGTAGCCTAAATCGATGGTCGTCTAAATCGAGATCTTTGTCGCTGTAATTAAGAATAGGCGTTACAGAATCACCGCGGCAATTTACACTTACCATTTTAAGCGAGATCGAATGGCCGATAGTTCTCGGCTTTTCGTCCTTCTGGCTCGAATCGAGTCTTCCGTTTTTATCCCCATCCAGATAAAATAGCAGTGAATTTCAAGAAAATTCATTAATCGACAAAAGCATCCCTAGGGTGCCCGGAGTTCTATTTTCTATGCTGCAAGGCCTATGCAAACTAGCCATATCGACTGCGTTGGTAATAACTGCGCCAGTTGTATCCGCTCAAGCAAATACCAAAGCGCCTCCAGCAGCGGCCAAAAAAGCTCCCCAAAAAAAACCAGCTCAACACCCGTCAGTGAAACCACATCAACCACCGAAGCCGAACGCGAATAAAAACCGGCTTCCTGGTGTTCGAGGTATGTTCCAAGTTGGTCAAGAATATTACGAAGCAGGAAAATTTAATCAGGCGCTCCAGGCTTACGACGCACTTCTTAGAAAATATCCTGGCCACGAGCCGTCAACACTACAGCTAGCAAAAACTCTTTACCGTTTAGACCGTATTAAAGATGCCTACGGTGTTTTTGCAAAGATCAATCCCCAGGACCTCGATCCAGAAACAGCCTATGAATACGGCTGGTCATTTTATACGAATAAGACTTGGGAAGGCGCGCTCTACGGTTTTCAGCGCGTGCCGAAAGGCCATGCCCTCTTCGATCTGGCAAACTATTATGGCGCCATCTGTGCAATCAAACTAAAAAAATATGAAGAAGCAGAAGACATGCTAGAAAAAGCGGTCGTTCTGCCCGATAAATTAGCCAAAAGTCGCTCACTATACATCAAGCACGTCCAAGCACTAAGGCTTCTACAGCAAAAAACAACGCTCGCAAAAGAACGCGACAACGAGCGGCAAAATTTAAAGGATCAGAACCCAGTCGGTGGTAAAAAAGATCCTAAGCCAGAGCCTGTGGTTGACAATAAATGGGTGCACACTGGCAGCAAAGCCATAACGAGATCAGCAAAAGCCAAATATAATATCGAACATCAATACATCGATAAACATGGTCTTGAAGAAACGTCTTATGACACCAAGGTTGCAAGTGTTGAAGTGAAGTCAGGCGTGATCCTTCCAGTACCTTTCAATGCCGGAAAAGAGCGTGTCACCGCCGTTGGACTGCAACTTGCTCTCATCGCCGAGGACCGTATCAGAAAAGGTGAAAAGCAGCGGATTCTTATCGATGAATCCAACGAAGATCTCGCGCGCCTATCCCAAGATGATCTCGGCACTACGGATTATAAATCCGGCATTTTTACGGTCGAACCGTTCGTAGAAATCCCGCTACCAGAAAACACTTGGCTCGCATTAGGCGGTGATATTGGTTTCACCTACCCTGAATTTGAGCGTGGCTCACGCACCGGCTACCGCTCCGGGTATGGATTACTGACGGGCACATTGCCGCTCTACAAATGGAGCACAAAAGGGTTTTATTCTGAGACCGTCGATAGTGAGACCAGGCCGACCACCTCCAAAACTGGAGCAGCTGCTTCAATCAGCGGCGACCTGATCAAAGATCTTATCGGTAAATTAACTGTTCGCCACGAGATGTTTGACTATCTCATAGATGAGTTAAAAATTATCGGTCCTGATACCCGGACAAACTTCGATCTGGCAGTGACTCAGATTCTGCCTTATGGCAGCGAAATTTCCGTCCTCGGTAGTTACGCAAATCTCGGCAATTATATTTTTTATAGCATCCCGACCTACGGTCAACTTTCTGCAAATGGCCGTGAAGTGACGACCAAGATCACAGCCAGTGCGTCACCGGTGCCGTGGTTCACGCTGTCTCTTGAGCAGTTGTTTGTGAAAACCTATTGGGAACAAGAAAACGCCGATGCCAAAGATGTTTTTGAACGCAATGTTCCTGATTATATCGAGCAATTCAACGCTTGGATCGCTATCAACATGTTCTACTAATAAATTGAGGAACACATGGCTGACAAGGAATGGATAAAAAACATCGCCGCAGCGACTTGGAAGCAGGGCAAATGGGAGCATCAGGAGCCCGAGCAAGTTCGCCAGTTGATGCGTACCCGGATTGTCGATTCAACGTTCCTGCTCCTACAAGAAGCATTGGACGTCGCAGAAATCTACAATCTTTACAGTAAATCCGCGGTAAAATTGCATGTTTTGCCCCTCGGCCAAACGCCAGAAAAAGTCGGCGGCGTCATTTTCATGCTCGGAAGCACCCACGCCAGCCTCAAACTTGAAAATGATATGCTTGCCTTTAATTTAACCAGTTTACAGGGCTTTCAAAAAATCCTTGTTAGAGCATATAACATACGGCCGCAGGTCGACGTCTTTGGCAGCCTTGTCTGGCAACCAGACCAGGCGCCGATGATGGGACCAGACATGATCGTTAAGAGAGTTCTTGAGGAACTTGTCAAGCAAGCGCACGAAAGCGGCGAACTAGATAAACCAAAACCTGAAGAGTACGTCAGGTAAAGCCTTCGGCTTTCACATAGAAAAGGATGAGAGATGAACATTGAGTTTAAAGAAAAAGACCGCAACAAAATCCTCGCTTCCATTCACGAAGCAATGGGTGGACGCAAACTTGCGGAACTTGTGACATTCAATTTAAAAACCGGTGCTCTTGAAGTCGTCATTTCAAAACTAGGAACGTCTACACTGACCTTCGCTGAAAGTCCCGCAGCAACTGGAATTTCCTACAAACTAACGAGCGAGAAGATCGCCTTTACCCACAAGGCGTTCAAAGACGAAGTAACGAAAAAAATCATGGCTGTAATCGAGCAAGCCGGCGGGAAAATTTCTTAATGACTGAAAAACATCTTCGTATCATCGGCGACTATCTTTGGGACCGGTCATTCGCGCAAACTATTGACCGTTTAACTACGGCCCAATTCTATATCTCTCCAGATGTTCTCATGGAGAATGCGGGTCGCGCCGTTGCTCGCTTTATCTTAGATAGTGATCCCGAAGATGTGCCATTTATTATTCTTGCAGGCTACGGCAACAATGGTGGAGACGCCCTCGTCGTTGCTAGATGTTTGGCAGAAGCAGGGTGCGATGTTCATATATTTACTGTTGGAAAAAAAGATTCCGCGAAAAAATCGGACTTGTTTAATAAGCAGTGCAAAATCCTCGGAGCTTGCGGCATTCCATTTAGCGCTTATAAACCAGGCTGTCTAAGACGGTTTGAAGGCGAAGATCCTGTCGTCATCGACGGTGTTTGCGGCATTGGCTTTACTGGCACTTTTGACGAAGACGATTTGCCATTCGTCGCCCTTTCTGAAGCAGCAGTCGTCGAATCTAGCGGCGTATTCGCTATTGATATCCCAAGCGGTATGGATGTCGATTCAGGTGAAAGCCAAGATATCCCGCTCGAAGCTGACATGACGTTCACCTTTGGACATTATAAGCCTGCACAAATTCTCTCGCCAGCGAGAGACCATTGTGGTGTGGTCATTCCACTTGATATTGGTTTCCCCCGCAGCGCCCAAGATGCTGCTCTCGGCGTTCATCGACCGCTGCTTGTTCTCCCAGAAGCCGAAGAACTAATTGCTGACGATCCTTGGAAACCACTCGCGCGCAGTGCCCACAAATTTGACCGCGGCCACGTCCTTGTTATCGGCGGCTCGAGTGGCAAAACTGGAGCTCCTATTTTAACCGCCATGGCAGCGCTTAGATCTGGTGCGGGTTGGGTAACGATTGCGATGCCGCAGTCAGCGCACGATTCACTACGCGGCGACGTTCCACCTGAAATTGTTTTTGAACCACTCTTTGACGGCGACCGCCTCAATCCGATCAAACTAGAAAATTTTCTTGAGAATAGAAAAGTTAAAGCTGTAGTTGCCGGACCAGGTTGCACGAGCAATCCCCTTGATGTGGAAACCCTCGCTGTCCTCAATGACTTTGTCGACGAAAAAGAAGGCCTGGTGGTACTGGACGCCGGAGCTACCCAATCGATTTCAACATTACTAGCTGACACCGAGACCGACCCCGAGCGTTGGATCGCCTTGCCCCACCCTGGAGAGTGGCGCAAGCTTGGTCCAGAATTTGACTTTGTGCCGCTCACTCCTAGCGGGATTAAAAAAGGCCTGCAGTTGGCTGAAAAGCTCGGTGTTGTTCTAACTTTTAAAAACGCTGCGCCAGTCGTCATGTCTGGAAACCCAAAAGTTCCGGCGTTTGTTCTCGACGAAGGTACAAAGGCTCTCGCTCGAGCCGGATCTGGCGATGTTTTAGCTGGGATCGTTGGCGCCCATGGTGCCATGGGTGTGGGAGCCGTTCAGTCGATACTCCGAGGGTATACTGTACTCGCTTGGGCTGCCGAGATCGCGGCTGACGATATGGGTGAAGATGCGGTGCTAGCTACAGACATCATCAATTACATTGGCAATGTGCCTGACTTATTGTCCGAAGATGAAGACGATGACGAGGGCGATGAGGATGATGACTGATTCACCTATTGCAGCACTCGTTGATTCGGCGATCTAGTCCGCCACCAATCTTTAAGAATCGGTTTGCAATGATCATAGCCAAGTTTTTCTGCGCGCTTGGCGTTTTTCAAGCCAAAATTGATCATAGAGATCTCTCTGTGAGACAATCTTAGACCCCAGGTAGTCAGCCATGAGACGAATTCTATAAATAAGCTGGCCAGGTGCAAGCTCCTTTAAGACACTACCATCTGCTGCGACTAAATTTAGGCGTCCATGCACCATGCAAAAGTACTCGTCTCCACCCTTCAACTCTTCACCAGCTTCTAGAGTCTTCCAGATGACGCCTTCTTCTGCCCGATCAAAACGCTCTTGCGAAAATTGGCCGAATAAATTGCGGAGAAATTTTGCCACATAGATTTTTCGATTATCGCGAACACAGTGCTCATTCAGCTTATGCTGAAGAAGTGGGTAGCATGCAGCGATTTTAAAGAACGCGACCTTCGGAAAAGCTATGCCAGTCCATTTGCTGGTCGCACAGATAGAAACAGACTTCGTGTTATTGAAGAGGCCGATAAGGTCCCCTGCCAGGACAGTCCGGTAGGAGCTAAATTGATTTGTTTTTGGGTTGAGAATTTCTTCCGACGCCGTTCCTGAACAGCTGACAAAGAGTCGATCGGACGAATCGCCCAACTCGACAATCTCTTGGCCAGATTCTAACTCGATCCACTCGGAAGCTGGTGCCAAATTCTCCAGGCATATGTTTGTGACTTCAAATGGAAAAAATCCGGTTTTGGTCAGTGCGGAGGCGGTGATTTTCATCAATATAACCAGGCATTAGAAGGTTTATATAAATAAATAACACGCATATAATATAAAGTAAGGTATTTTCTATAGTATTTCTAATTTATTTTAAAGAATATTATTGAAAATCTTGTTTATTTTAATAGAGGGGGATTGGCATGGAAGGTAAAAGGCTGATTTAACTGAGGGTGAGCCGGGAAACAGTAAACGGTATTAAAACCAAAAATCGAAACACTAAATACCGAAAACTGTCCCCGCAAACCGATCACCAGTTAATTAGGCTTATCAACATACTTCATCGTCACCGCAAAGGAACCGCCTGAGTGGTAACAGTCCTGAGCATCGTTGTCGCCGGTAGCAGTTGTCGTAAACTTGATTTCACTAAGGTTTGAAAGTTTAGAGAACAACTTTGCATTCATGCCTGCTGAGGTTCCGTCGAGGGCGAAGCCAACGTCGAAGTTTCCTGATTGGTCATGCTCTGGAACAGAACAAGCACCAGTACCGCAGTATTTTCCGATGTCCTGCATTTGAGTTCCTGATCCCGCACTACCGTTTCCTCTGATTCTTGCCCAATCCCAAAGATAGTGACCGTCAGCATCGGTAGTTAATGCATTTGCTAACACTTTACTTGCAGCTACGACAAAATTTTCGATTCTTAGTGCAAAGAAGTCGTCAAAGTGAATAGTGTTGGTGTTTGAGTTCATATCAATTGAACAGAGTAGGCTATTCGCCGGTACTGATACCGATGCGGACTGTTCTTCTCGTGCTCTGATCCAGCCGTCTTTGATACTCAAGTTGCCGTTCGCCGACAGCACTTCGGTGCCGTCAGGTTGTTTAGACCCCCAAGAGCAGTCTTGACGAGCTGGGAAACTGATTTGCACGATCTTTGTTTTTTGTACGCCATTCGCGCAATTCATGATGACTTGTTCTGGAGTGATCTCTTCGTTGCCATTGCCGCCGTCCATGCCGCCATCAGCATCACCTGCGTCAGCGCCACCAGCATCGGCACCACCGGCATCTGCACCACCGGCATCTGCACCACCGGCATCAACACCACCTGAGTCAGCTCCGCCACCCGCATCGGTAGCACCGTTACTACCATTACCATCAGAGTCACCGCCGGAGGAATCTTCTCCATTCGCATCACTATCCCCACTGCCCGCTGACCCGACAATGATTTCTCCGTCACCACCGTCGGCCCCGGACGCGTTTGCATCGCCAGACTTTTGGTTTCGGTTGCTTGTTCTTGATTCGGAGAAACTTGGTTCTTCGGTGCTACATGCCAATTGCATGTAAAGAACGATGGCACCAATAATGGCCGGTTTCATGTAATCCCCCTCTAACCGTTGTTACGACTAGGCGGGACTCCTACACTACACATCCTCTAAATGTGTCCCTCGCCCTAGGCAGAATGCAAGTTCGGTTTTGACGCGATCGACTTGAGGAACCCGAAAAAAAGTAAGCATTACCTGTACTAAAGACCGACTCATAAGTATGTGGCCAAACTTGGAAGTGATGCTTTATTTCGGCTGTAATTACGCGAAAAACTGGGTTAAATACGCCTAAACACGATTAATCACCTGTAACTGTTAAAAATAGTGCTGGTCAGCGGTGTTTGATGCTGTAATCATGGGGGGCAAACGCATATTCAGGCCCTACTTCGCTACAAATGGTTTACTTGTTATGAACTGGCCCCTCTTAGTGTTGATGGTAGTTCCCTAGTAAATTACAACTGCGATGTAATTATTCAGAATTGCACCTCGTGTCAGCAGGTGACATGAGGGGTTTTAGCGTTAACAAGATTTTTATTCGTATTTTCTTGCTCGTAGCGATGTCTACCAACACTCAAAGGAGCCAGTTCACTCGTTGCACGTCTTCAAACCGACTAAATTTTTCGGCAACCCTGGATGGCCGTTTATCTTTAACGTCATGCTTATTGAACTAGGTATTGGCATTCTTTTCTCTATCGTCTACGGCGGAGCAGACTATATAACGAGCCACCATAGTCTGCGTATTCCTGTCCATTTTGCATTTGAAACGGCAATCCCGCGTTGGCCGGCAATGACCTTGATTTACGTATCGCTCTTTCCGGCATTCCTGCTGGCAAAATTTATTATCCGAGACAAAGAAGGAATCAAGGCACTGGCGTGGACACTGGTCCTAGCAACCATAGTAGCCGGTATATTCTTTTTGATCTTGCCCGCTGAAACCGCTTATACACTTACCACGGTCCGGAGTATCTGGGAGCCGCTATACAACGTCGCTGACTCAGTGAATCTCACCTACAACCTTGTTCCATCGCTGCATGTAACCTACACCTGCATTCTATCGGCTGCATTTAAACAATACGCCCACGGATGGCTCTTCAAACTACTTTGGCTATGGCCGATTACGATGGTCTTTGCAACAGTCCTGACCCATCAGCACCATATTTTGGATGTCATTTCAGGCATTGCCTTAGCCGCTGTCATGCACCGCAGTGTGATGGTTTCATATTTGGTTCGCCGGCCAACTTTACTGATATGCAAACTTTTGCGCCTAGAAGAGCAAAGCAAAGTATTTACTCATAAAATTATGCGCGCTTGGTAAAACACTAGCCGCGATTTTTTCCCGCACTCATAACTAGATTTTGCTGAAAAAGGCTAAAGCCTTTTCCAGCAAAATCGTGTCCTGAGCCGCAGGCGAAGGATCTGCCCCGAATTACATCCGAATTAAAATCCGGCTATTTTGAAGTAAAATCAGATTTTTCAGCGGGCCATCCAAATTGA
>CAMAXT010000022.1 GCA_945862295.1 Pseudobacteriovorax antillogorgiicola | reverse complement strand
ACGTGGTAATAGTTGGTATAGTGAAAGTCATCTAAACCGAGGTTTAATGCTTTTGCAATATTAGTAATGAGGTGTAATTCCGCAGCAGGAAGGGGTCCGCGTTCTGATGCATGAAGTTCTGACTCGCCGTCACCGATAAACACAATCTTCGGTGCATTGCCGCCAAACGCGTGATCTATTTGTGACTGCACGGCTTTGCTTTCAGCAGGAGTCGTGCGGTTGGAGACTGAAAAGTTTGGCAGCGAGATGCCGCGGTCAGCAAGCCAGAGTAGATAGTTATTCAGTTGTTCATTGTTTCGCAAGAGTCTCACCTGAATCAGACAGCGCACTTTGGTTCTTTCGTTGCGTTTATATAGCATACGAAATCCAGTGAACCCACCTGAGAATGAGATCTTTCTGATGCTTATATAATTTTAACTTTTTAGATTTACGAGGCTTTTCTTGGAGCGCGGCGAGCGTTGATTCCTGCATGTGCCTGTTCCAAATCGGCTTTCATACGTTCTGGGCTTTGACCGAGAGTTACCGCCTTTTTATAGAGAAGAACAGCTTTTTGATACTGACCCTTTGCTCTGTGGCAATTTGCTAGCAGATAGAAGGCATACCCATTCTCTGGGTTCAGAGTGATTGCCTTATTCAGCGCATCCATTGCTTCGGGAACTTTCTTTATTCCAATCAAGGCTTCGGCGATCGACGCAAACAACTCGCCTGAGGGTGCCTGTTTAGCTGCGGTCATCAGCAGCGTCAGGGCTCCCATGTAGTCGCCTTTTTTAATTAGGTAGTTACCTTTAAGTTTGAGCCCGAGCGGATTTTCCGGGTCTTTCGCGATCAATTGATCAATAACGACGAAAGCATCAGCTTCACGGTCTTGATGAAAATAAAATGTAGCGAGTACTGAATAGGTATCAAGGCGACCTGGGTTAGTATGTTTTTCGTCTTTTAAAAGCATTTCGCCTTTTTTCGGATCTCCCGCCATTATTGCGCAACGAACACCAGCTTCAAGCGCTTTCGTAGCACTAGGATGATAACGGCGGACTCTCTTGAAATAATAGAGCGCTTTTTCAATATTGTTTGCCATTGAGTAGGCGTGGCCCATACCCATGAGTGCCGCAAGTCGTTTCGGATCTTCCTGCAGTGCTAACCGGTAATGCTCGACTGCGCCCATCGCGTCGCCTTCTTTCAAGAGTAGCTTTGCGAGTGCGATCTGACGGTTCGGCTGTTTTGAATTGATCTCGAGTTCGCTTTTCATCGCACTGATAGCATCTTGCACTTGATTGATCTTTAAGTAGATATCTGCAAGTGAAGCATAGCTTTTGTGGTAGCTATGATTCTTCTGGATGCTTTGTTTTAGTAGATCGACTGCAGCGGAGGCGTTGCCACTTTTATCAAGGATGAGCGCTTTTCCGTGGCTCGCTCTCGTACTCGCAGGATCTAGCTCCAACGCTGTATTGAAAAGCTTCAACGCCATAGGAAAGTCGTTGTTCATATATTCGCGTTCAGCTTTTCGAAGTATCTTCACCAATGGCGTTGGCGAATAGTATTTATTGAGACTGGCTACGATTTTCTTTTCAGCGTCGGCCGCTTGAAACGGTTTTAGTAAGTAATCGTCAGCACCCATGTCAGCTGCTTTAACGATCTCTTCTTTGCCGCCTTCGCCTGTGGAAATAATAACTGGAATGTCGGAGCCAATATCGCGTGAACGGATGTATTCAAGGACTTCAAAACCGTTGATATCTCGCATATAGAGATCGAGAATAACGATATCGATCGGGCGTTTTTCCAAAACCTTCAATGCATCTGTTCCGTCAAAGCATTCGATAATGTCTTTGAAGCCCATTTTTGTATAAATGCGCTTCAGACCTTTGCGAATAGGATCGTGATCGTCGACGATCATGATCGATATGCTTTCTGGATTGAATAGTTGGTCGTTGCTCAAGTTAGGAAATCCCCATGAGAATCCATCGGAGTTTGATTTCCATTATTTAGAATTAAATGACTAACAGCTTAAAATTAAAGGAATAATCCTAGAATCTTTGCCATTCGTTGGACATTTTTATGTAGGCGCGGGTGGTAAGATTGGACGGGGCGGATTGCTGAGCTTTTTCCCAATGATGGCGAGCCAGGTCGCGTTGGCCGAGTTTGTAATAAATGATGCCGATCCAGTTATGTGCTTCTGTGTGATCAGGCATGGTTTTTAACAAGTCTTCGAGTTCGGTTTTTGCTTTGTCGCCCTGACCTGATTGCAGGTACAACTTTGCCAAGGAGAGTTTTACGTCGGGCATGCGTTCGTAGAGTGAAAGTGCTTTCCTGTATTCTGTGATGGCTTCTGCGACCATCCCACTTTCTTCGTACGCGAGACCGTTTTCTGCATGCTGGTTAGCTAAACGACCGAGGACCAGGCTTGGTTGTTTTCTGCGCGACGTGACTTTTTCTGAAAGGTGCTGGAATATTTTTTGAGCTTCGTCGTATTGGCTTAAGTCGCAAAGTGTCGCAGCCAGATTGAGCGCAGCTTCAACGAATTCCGGATTGGCAGAAAGAGCGCTATTGAATTCTCGGATTGATTCAGCGAACCGGCTTTGCCGGTGATAGGTAACACCCAACAAATTGTGGATGTTCGCCAGGGGGCCGTACTCAGAAAGTGTAGCTTTTAGCAGCTTTTCTGCAGCATCAAACCGATTGACGCTGAGGTACAGACGAACTTTCTTCTGTACCTCTTGCAATTCCGAGCGAGTCGACGACATCAATGCTCCTGGCTAGGCTACCGAAGTCGCTTCGAAGCGTCGGCTTACGAGAATTTTGATTTCACCTGGGAACGCAACTTCTTCCTGAATCTTCTTAGCAATATTTGTTGAAAGTTCTTGCAGCTCGGAATCGGCAACACGTTTGTTATTCACTTCAACGTGAACTTCACGGGCACCGTTCATGATCGCAATATCGATGATACCAGGGAACGCACGCACGCAGGCTTCGATGCCTGACAGGCGCATCTGATAGCCTTCTTCAAGGTTAACCCGTGCTCCAGGTCTCGCGCCAGAGAGTGTATCTGCAGCTCTGAGTACATAAGCGAGCGGTGTCTCTACTAGGAGGTCATTGTGATGTGACATCACTGTGTCGCAGATAAGTTTACGTTCGCCAAATCTATCTGCGTAATCACCACTGATAACGGCGTGACTGCCTTCGATGCGGTAATCGATAGCTTTACCGATATCATGCAAGAGGCCGCAGCGCTTTGCTTCATCTGGATCGATGCCGATTTCGCTGGCGATCATGCCGGCTAGGCGGGCGACTTCGACAGTATGGTGCCATTGATTTTGACGGTAACTCGTTCGCCAGTTCAGATAGCCAACGAGTTTTTGAATTTCAGGATGGATGCCATGCAATCTAACTTCATTGATCGCTTTACGACCGAGAACGATTGCTTCCTGCTCAAGAACTTCCCGTGCGCGGTCATAAGCATTTGCCGCCTTCGCCCAGGCACCTTGGCCTTTTGGAAGAATGTCATTTAAGGCGTTACGAACCGCTTCGCGGTTGATTCCCGCGCCACCGGCAAGTTTCAATGCCGGAGATTGGAATTCGTTTCCTGGGAGCAATTCGATTTCAATGCCAGCCTTTTCTTTCATCTCGTCGATGAGCGCGGTGCCCTGCTCAGCAATTGTGTCTGCAAGTTTACGGTCAGCGATCTCAACGCTATTGACCATCTTCGGCCAGTAAAACTCGGGAGCATATCGGGCAAGACTTCGAGCCATAACCCGTTGGGAGGTCTTTTTAGCCGACGAGATGAGTTCTTCTTCGTAAAATTTGTTAGCTCTTTGACATTCAATTTGACGCGACTCGGTCATTTGAGTGCGGAGGTTCTTTTTGGCCTCTTCAGCTACAATGCCGGCTTTGGTTTCAAGGGTGTTGCGAAGTTCTGATTCTAGTGCTTTTTGAGCGTTGAATTTTTCTTCGTATGCGACCTTAGCTACTTCAACTTTAGCCTGCACGGTCTCGATGTCTTTTTCGATTTTCTGAACTCGTTGCTCTTCAAGCGCGATGGTTCTCTCGGTACCTTCAAGATCAAGCTCGACAATCTTTAGATCTTCTGTCCGGTCTTTGATGTCGTCTTCGACTTGTTCAAGATAGGTCTGTCTTTCGTCTTCAGCTCGTTCTGCTTCAGACTTCCGGCGGTCTTCAGCCTGCTTGCGCGCGTCTTCGATGATTTCAGCTTTTAGCTTAATTGAATTCGCCGAAAGTCTTTTCGGGAGAAAAAATAAGACGATAAGGAAAACTAAGTAGCCAATGCTTGCGGAAACAAAACCGGTAATTAAATATCCTGTAACCATTATAGTGATGCCTTCTTTACATATTTAGTTAGATTGTAGTGCCGTAATATTGGATTGGGTGACTCTGTTTGTTTCGAGTCCGTACCTATATATCCAATAATTTAACAATAATACGAATCGAACGCAGACGACACACTTAATATTTTCTTGGAGCCGCGATAATGACAGCAGAAAACCCAAGCAAATCTAAATATTATCAGTTTTTTACGGATGTTGCACACGCTGCTGGCACCGAGCTGAGACAGCGGTTCCGCCAAACCCTCACTATTTCCTCAAAGTCCGACCGAAGCATTGTAACTGACGCCGATCTGGCCAGCGAAAAAGTTATCTTGGCCGCCATTAAGGCGTCTTGGCCTGACGATTTGATCTTGTCGGAAGAAGCAGGATCACCGTCAGGTATCGCCCGCCCTGGTCAGCATGTTTGGATCGTTGATCCTCTAGACGGCACAACAAACTTTGCGCACGGCTATCCTTTTTTTAGTGTTTCAATAGCGCGATGTTTTGTCGAGAAAAGTGGATTAGTCAAGCCGGTCGCTGGCGCTGTATTTGACGTTTGGCATGACACCCTTTATTTTTCAGAACGAGGGCAGGGCGCGTTCGCTAACAAAACGCCTTTGCGGGTAAACACGCCGAAGGATTTTTTCAGTGCACTGCTTGTGACCGGCTTCTATTACACGCGCGGTCCAGAACTCGAACGAGATGTTGCTCGGTATCTGCGCGTCGCTCAAGAATGTCAGAGTATCCGCCGCGACGGCTCGGCTGCTTTGGATTTGGCCTTGGTCGCCGCCGGCGTATTCAACGCGTTTTGGGAAAAAGACCTCAAGCCCTGGGACGTCGCCGCCGGAATTTTGTTAGTGGAAGAATCCGGGGGAATCGTCTGTAATTATCCCGAGATGAAAAACGCCGGAAGCTACGATATGAGCGGGGTCGGGCTTATCGCCGGGGAATCTTCGACGGTTAACTCAATCAAAGGACTTCTGTAATGACCCGCCCCGGGTCTACCTATGATAAAATGGAATCCTACCCAAGACATTTAGGATTCGCATGCGCCAGATCAAATTCTGCAAATTTAGATACGTTGCTCAGCTTCTTTTTGGACAGTTGCTGAGCCTATTGTTTCTTTCGAATTTCGCCATTAGCGCTCAGATGGTCGATCACATTGACCGCATGGAGATCAACTGGAGCACTCAGAAGATTCGTTTCTTTGGCGAAAGTAATGCCAGTGAAAATGCCATTAAAGGTGTCGACGGTGCTGAAAAAAGAGCTTGGGCTGAAGGCTTGTCATACATCGAAAACACCGTCCACGACCTGAGCGTCTCAGACTTCGAAGGCCTATCGTCCAACACAGAAAAAATCTCCGCTGAAGCGCGTGCAGCCGCCAAGAACGTTACCAAGTCAGTCTACTCTCTCAATACCATCTTTTTCGGCAACGGTTCCGTGCGTGTTTATTTGGAGAGCTCTTTGCCAAAGGCCCTAGCAACGTCGATGATCCGTTTTCGCCAGAAAGAAGCAGCCTCCGCTCAGCTTTTGCACCGAACTGGTCTAGTCTTAAAGCTCAACGGTCGCACTCAGCCTAAGCCTCGCTACCGCGTGGTCGATGAGTCCGGTATACCCCTGTTTGAAGCCCGTGATATGGCTGAAGACGCTTTTGGCCGCAATCTGATGGGCCGCTGGTTTGAAGCTCCAGCCGATGCCGAGTCAGCCGAATTTGTAGGGAAAAGTCCGATTACTATCGATGCCTCGGTCAATCACGAAGGCAGCATTGTCGTTCCTCGCGAAATATGGACCTCGAGCCTCGACGGCCACCAATCCTTGCTGGTCAACGGTTTGATCGCTATCGTGGTTCCGCCTGTCCAGGCCAACAACTAAAACAGCCTATTAAGATTTTCTTCCTTTTCGTGTTGCCTACCCGAATCTAAAGTGATACCTATTTGCACTATTGTTTTTAGACCCGGGCTTTTCCGGGCGTTCGGGTTGAATCCTGCTACTGTTTGAGGCAGTTAAATGGCAAAGTACAAAGTAAAAACCAGGAAAGCGGCTGCAAAGCGCTTCACGGTCAAACCAAGCGGCAAAATAAAGCGAAACAAAGCTGGAAAGCGCCACTTATTGACAGCGAAGTCCCGCAAAAGAAAAAACAAACTCAAGAAGGCGGATTACGTTCATCGTTCCAACTTGAGCCTGGTACTACCGTGCTTACCGAACGGATAATTTTTTTTAAGGATCTGGACTCACTATGACTCGTGCAAAAAGAGGCTTTAAAGCCCGCCGACGTAGAAAAAAGATTCTCGCCCTCGCTAGCGGGTTCCGCGGCGGTAGGAAGAATCGTTTCAAAACAGCCATTCATGTAGTGCGCCGCGCACTCGTTTTCGCTTACCGTGACCGTCGCGTCAAGAAGCGTGATTTCCGCAAACTTTGGATCGTGCGTATCAACGCAGCTTCCAGAGCAGAAGGTCTGAAATATTCAGAGCTGATTTGTGGATTGAAGCGCAAAGGCATCATGCTTGACCGAAGCGTTATGGCTGATATGGCAATCAACGATCTAGCTGCCTTTAAGCAGTTGGTTTCAGTTGCCAAAACCGGCCTGACAGCGGCGAAGTAATAATTCCAAATTATTAAATCACAGTTTATCCACAGGGCGAGCCTTACTCTGCCCTGGCGTTTACTCTCATAGTAACGTCAGGTTACATATGCTCTGCTCTCGCTTATCCAATGCATTGATTGGGTAGTGTGGATAATCCTTTGGCCATTGTTACAAATTTACCCACCAATTACCTAAAACAGTAATGGTCGGTTTTGCTAATTTTGCAAATTTGGTCAATGTTTGTGGTAAATTGCAGATTATTCTCGAGACATAGAGAATCTAATCTCGCTTTCAATAAAAATTCTTAATCCGGCGGCCTCGAGTTTGGATCCCACGATTTCTTTTTCGATCAATGGGTCGAGATTGGATTCATTGCTGCGTTTAAATGGGGCGATCGTAGCATTGAATGGATTGTTTGCACCGGCTTTTTCGTTTCCTGGAAGGGCAGGGTCAACAATCCAAGCTCGCATAGACCCGCTCGTTTCGTTGCTTGCTAAGCCAGTAGCAGTAATCGAGATAAAATGACCGCCAATGCGGGTAAAGTTCACCCCATCAGTCGTATCGTAGAACCCGATTAGAAACATTGCGCTCGTTTGATTAGCCACGGAATTAATGACGTCTTCGTTTTTTAGCGCCCGCATTTCTGTCGAAACAGATTCAATGTAGTAGCCGCCGTCTTTCCACTTCGCATCGACACCAATCACCTGAACATGCGGTACTAAGCCCATAGCAAATGCTGCTTTTATCGCGCAATTTGCGGCTTGAGGTGCGGTTGTGCCACGGTAGCGGTCCGTTTCACAGACCTTATACATATCTCTAACTTGATCGTAAATGGGCTTCATCAAATGGGTTTCTGCTTTGGAACTCAGGAGCGCCGGTTTCGCAGCCAACTGCGTATAGAGTTCGTAAGACATGATAGTTGGCAAGCATAACTGTGATGTTCTTGGATTTGAAATGTCCGGGAACAAATCCTTCAGCTCAGTCGACGACTGAAAGTATGGGCTTGAAGTTGCTCTGTTGTAGTAACTGGTATGAAGTACCCCGTTCACAGTGATTTCGGTTTTAAAAGGAGTACTATTCGGCCCACTTTTTTCGTCATTCCTGACTGGAATCACATCGATCGTGCTGTCTAGGACGTCTGTATTGTTTTGGCCGTCGGTGCTATTTGGAGAGTCTTCTGATTTCTTTTCTTCTTTTTTCGAGCAGCCAAACGCCAAAACTATCATCGTCAGTATTGATAGGTTTTTTGGAGTGACTACAAGCACCGTTTAGGAACCTCTGCTTCAACTGGTACTGCATCCTGCTTCATTTTGGGTTCAGGAGCCATGTCCTGAATGTCGTTTTGTGCATATTACTATTCAAGTTGTGTACCGTCGGATTAGGTAGAGTAAGGGGCTGAAAGGACTGGGGTTGATTGAAAGAAGGGGTGTTTAAAGAGTGGATGGTGGTCAGGAAGTCGGGGGTTCTGAGAAGGCTTGGATGTTGATTGTAAGTTGGGAGTCCACCTACGCCAAGGCTACGGCGGACAGCCTTCGCATCGCCTTCGTTCCAGATTGATAATTTCAAGTGATCTCAGTGGCGCAGCCAGCCGTAGCCTTGGCGAAGGCTGGTGGGGACGGTCGGACTTGAACCGACATGTCTCGCGACGCTGGCTTCTAAGACCAGTGTGTCTACCAATTTCACCACGTCCCCAATAACGAGGGCCTATAGATAACAGAATGTATGGGGGTGGCCAAATGAAAAAAGGGAGGCTAGGCGCTTTTCGTGTGGATAAAGATGGTCGAAGTGCCGACTTTAACCTCGTCTTTGGGACGAACTAGATGCATCCCAGTAATTTTTTTGCCGTTCAAGAAGGAGCCGTTGGTTGAGCCTTGGTCTTCGATGAAGACTTCACCCTGGTCGTTCACTTTCACTAAGAGATGCTTACGGGAAATTTCGGGGTCTTGTTCGAACTTGCCGAAGCTCGAGGCGCGGCCAATGAAAAGTGTGCGTTGATTAAGTTCAATGGTGTCTTTGGAACCATCAAGATACGCCACTGCAAGAACGATCGAATAAGCTTGCGTAGAACGAAGTTCGTTTTCAATGAGCGTGTCGACCAAGCTCGACTTAGCACTGTCACTGATTGCTCTTTTATCTTTTGATTGGAAAATAGTCGTGATGTGACGAACATTGGATTCGTCTTCAAGTTGAAATCGAAAACTTGATTGACCAATAGTTAAAATATCGTCGGGATTAAGCTTACATTTCACTACTCGTTCGTTATTAACGAACGTTCCATTCGTACTATTCATGTCGAAGAGATGGTAGACGCCGTTGATGTTTTGGATTTGACAGTGAGACGACGAAACTTCGGTATCAGAGATAACGATGTCACCTTTTTCACGGCCGAAAATAGTCGCGTCACGGCGAAGCTTAATAGCTTCACTGCTACCGCCTTTGGTAATAGCGTAAAGCACGCCACGTTTTTCTTTCGATGTAGGTTTTTTATCCGTCATGGTCACTAAAAAGTCGTGATTTGATACATCCCAAAGAGTTAATTCGGCATTTTTCCTGCAGACTTAAATCCCCTTTCTTCGCGGTGCTTTTTTCGGTAACATTTTGCGATATTACTGGAGGTTGGTGTTTATGGCAAAAGAAGGAAATTCCGTAGATTTTTCGGGCCTCGTTTTTGGCTTTTCTTCTGCAGCGCTGCATTACCTCGGTGAATCAGCGATTGAGGGTAAATCGCCTTCCAGTGCTAATCTCATACTAGCCCAGCAGAACATCGATATTTTGCTGATTCTTCGTGACAAGACCAAAAATAATCTTACATCTGATGAAACAACGCTGCTAACGCAGGTAATCGTTGATCTTCAGTCTAAGTTTATTGAAAAATCTAAAAAATAAGCCAGACTGCACGCGAATTATTTATAACTCTCCCTAAGTATTCCCCTCTTTTTGTCCGATTCATCCTGTAAATAACAGCAGGATGTTTACCGTGGATGTATCAAGATATGAATTTGCGAGCCAGAAGGCTTTGCACCATGGGTTGCAGTATGCACGCAGTCTCGGGCATCAACTATTAGAAGTTGAACATGTTGCCCTTGCCTTCATCAGAACAGGCATAGTGAAAGCTCCAGAGGTGCAGTTAGCAAAACTTCGCTTAGACCTTGAAGGATTTCTGGCAAATGCACCGCGTATTTTTGGCAATGTGAAGATTGAATTTGGTCACCGACTTAACGCAGCTCTTGACGAGGCTGAAACAAAATCTGGTTCGAAGATGGTGACAGAAGATTTGCTTTGGTCTTGTTTAATCAAGCAATCAAATCAAATGCAGAAATTTCTCACCGCTAGCACCGAAAATAAAAACACAAAAACTGCGACTAAGCCCAATGTAAAAACAGATAAGACCAGCGATAAGAGCGCTAAAAAACCAGAATCAAACGTCAAGGGCGATCCCTCAAAAGAGTTTGCGACGGAAGCGACTTCATCAGAGACAGATAAAAATTCTGATAAAGTAAGCAAGGATCTTTTGGATTACACAGTGGACCTCACCGCTAAAGCTGCGCGCGGCGAACTCGATCCGGTGATCGGCCGTGATGTTGAGGTGCGACGCTTACTCGAGATCATTGGTCGTAAAAAGAAAAACAACCCAATCCTAATCGGCGAACCAGGTGTTGGTAAGACTGCGATCGTTGAAGGTCTTGCCATTAGAATCAATGAAGGCTCAGTTCCCGACTCAATGAAATCAAAGCGTGTGTTGAGCCTAGACATTGGTGCGCTCCTAGCCGGAGCGAAGTATCGTGGCGAGTTTGAAGAGCGCGTCAAGAAGCTGATTACAGCGATTGAAGAACGCAAAGGCCAGTTCATCATTTTCATCGATGAAATCCACATGATTGTTGGCGCAGGAAATCAAGAGGGTGGCGCAGATATTTCCAACCTTTTTAAACCCGCACTTGCTCGCGGTGTCCTCCAAGGTGTCGGCGCGACCACGATTAATGAATATAAAAAATATATTGAGAAAGACCCGGCTCTTGAGCGTCGCTTTCAACCAGTGTTCGTTGAAGAACCATCTCCTGCAGCGACCATCTCGATCTTAAGGGGCCTGAAAGCTAAATACGAAGTTCACCACGGCCTTCGGATTGAAGATGAAGCAATCTTGGCAGCGGTTAATTTATCGGTTCGTTATTTAACTGGGCGCAAGCTTCCTGATAAAGCCATTGATCTCGTCGATGAAGCATCCAGCCGTGTTCGCTTACAAATCGATAGCATGCCAGCCGTTCTCGACGAGCTAAAGGCTGAGATCGAGCGCGCAGAAATCGAAAAAAGCACATTTGGTGACGCTGAAAAGATGTCACGTTCCTATGCAGAGCTAATCAATCGCTTGGACGTTGCTAAAAAAGAGTTTTTCCGTATTGAACGGATCTGGACCGATTTCAAGAAGAGCCTAGAAGAAATGAGTTCTCTTGAGTCACAGAAATTAGATGCTGGTAAAATGTTTGACGATGCTCGTTCAAGAGGAGATTTCGATCTTGCAGCGAAAGTTCAGTTTGGCGAAGTGCCAAAGATGGATAATGCGTTGAAAGTTGTTGGCGATCGTCTCGTCGATCTCCAGTCTCGTTATCCTTTCCTGAGGCGGACCGTCGGTGCGGTTGAGATCGCAGATGTTGTTGCGGCCTGGACGAGAATTCCTGTTGGCAAAATTGTCGACGAAGAAAAATCCAGCCTTCTAGCTCTTGAAGACCGTTTGTCTTCTTTTGTCTTTGGTCAAGAACCGGCGATGACCGCAGTGGCTCGTGCTGTGAAGCGTTCGCGCGCAGGAATCAGTGATCCGAACCGCCCAAACGCAGTGTTTCTTTTCATGGGACCAACAGGAACTGGCAAGACCGAAACCGCGAAAGCTCTCAGTAAGGAGCTGTTTGGCGGTGAATCAAAGATCATCCGTCTTGATATGTCCGAATACATGGAGCAGCATTCCGTTGCTCGTATCATCGGGGCACCTCCCGGCTATATCGGCCATGACGCTGGTGGAGAACTTTCTGACAAAGTGCGCCGAAACCCGTATTGCATTGTTCTCTTCGATGAAATTGAAAAAGCGCACCCACGCGTGCTCGACATCTTGCTTCAGATTTTTGATGATGGGCGCCTCACTGACGGTAAGGGCCGGTTGACAGATTTCCGTAATACGATTTTGATTATGACGTCAAACGTTCGTCCGCTGAATGTCGAAGATCCAGAATCAGCTTCGGTCTCTGAGATTCGCCAGGGTCTTTCCGAAATCTTCCGTCCTGAATTCGTAAACCGCATCGACGAGATCGTGGTGTTTAACCGATTGGGCAAAAAACATTTTTCTTTGATCATCGATAAACAAATTGGCCTGCTCAACGATCGCATGGCCGACCGGGCGTTCCGCGTTGATATCGGACCTAACATGCGCGATCACATTCTCTTTTTGCATGCGGACCCAGCTTCTGGCGGCCGGTCTGTAAAAAGAGCATTTGAGCAATTAGTCACCGACCGGCTTGCCGATCGGATCATCTCAAGCCCGGGATTGATAGTAGGCAGCTGGATTTTGGACTTAGACCAATTCGGCCAACCTGTCTGGTACCCTGAAGACCGCCAAGGATTCTATCTCCCAGCGCCAGCAAACGGCTGACTTTGGCCGTCATGGGCCAAATCAGCTTGAAAATGTAGCAGCTAGTTAAATTAAAACTTCATTAAAATGTTCCTTGCTTGACACCCCTTGGTCCCTATAATAATCAAATCTTCCACAGGAAGGCATTGCGTTTCCTATTGGGGCGTCGCCAAGCGGTAAGGCACCGGATTTTGATTCCGGCATTCGAAGGTTCGATCCCTTCCGCCCCAGCCATCCCTGCTATCGAGTAAGAGCATTCTGCCTCATTAACCTTGATTTAGAGGGGCCTTCATGGAATCGGAAATGATTATCTTCTCGGGTAATGCCAACAAGCCATTGGCGCAGAAGATCTGTAATTGGATCGACATGCCCCTGGCCGAAGCTCTGGTCTCAAACTTTTCAGACGGTGAAACAAGGGTCGAACTCCACACCAACGTGCGTGGACGAGATGTTTTCATTGTGCAGCCAATCTGTTCTCCAGCGAACCACCATCTGATGGAAGCGATGATTATGGCCGACGCCTGTCACCGTTCTTCTGCTTCGCGGGTGACACTGGTAGCTCCTTATTTTGGGTACGCACGGCAAGAGAGAAAAAGCGCACCACGCACCCCGATTACAGCAAAACTTGTTGCCGATCTCTTGCAAGCAGCGCATTTCGACCGTGTTTTAACGATGGAACTGCACACTTCTGCGATTCAAGGTTTCTTCAATATTCCCGTAGATCATCTCTACGTTAAGCCAATCTTCGCTGGTTTTTTCACCAACATCGAAAACCTCTGTGTCATTTCACCAGATGCCGGTGGCGTGGAGAGAGCACGCGCGATGGCGAAACATTTCAATTGCTCACTCGGTATCATCGATAAACGTCGTGATAAACCGAACGAGAGCGATGTGATGAACATTATCGGTGACGTTAAAGGTAAGAACTGCTTGATTGTCGATGACATCGTCGACACTGGTGGTTCGATTTGTAAAGCAGCCGACGCGCTTTTAGCTGGCGGCGCACTTTCAGTTCGCGCAGCGATCAGTCACCCGGTTCTTAGTGGCGCTGCTCTTGATAATCTAAATAAGTCCAACCTGAAGGAACTCGTTGTGACTGATACCATTCCTTTGACCCAAGCGGGCAAAGCTTGCAAGATTATCACCCAGCTTTCTATTGCCGAGTTGTTCGCTAAGGCTATTCGTCGAATTCATCACAACGATTCGATCAGTGCCCTTTTCATATAAGTGTCTAATATCGAAGGTTTTATGCTCATGCGCTAGGACCCTCGATAGCATGCGTATCCACAGTTCAAAGCTGTAAAAATCAGCAGTTGAAACCTATCGACGTTCCCGCTATAAGACTTGGTTCCCGAGCCCGCCGGTATCAATTTTAGCGAACGACGCCAGTGGAAAACTATTCAAAGATTCGGGACATATTCGATTTCAGGAGTTTGATCGATGAGTGCTGGTACAACAGAAATTACAATCAATGGCTTCGCCCGCGAGGGAAGAGGAAAATCTTACACCCGCAAGGCTCGCAAAGCAGGCCGCGTCCCAGCTGTTATCAACAGCAAAGGCAAAAGCTCGGTTGTAGAAATCGAACCAAAATTGCTTTCAAAAGCTTGGCAAGCTGGCCGGCAGTTCAACCTAAGTTTGGACGGCGTTACTAAATTAGTCAAAATTACCGAGCTTCAGTTACATCCTGTAAAGCGTGTCGCTTTGCATGTTGATCTAACTTACGTCGATTAATTTTTCATAGCGGGTTGATCTGATGAAGCTAGTTGTTGGTTTGGGGAATCCTGGACCGCAATATGAAACGACCAGGCACAATGCTGGTTTTCTAATGATCGACTTGATTGCTGAAAGTGTCGGAGCAACCTGGGAGCCAGGATCTAACAAGTTCGGTGGTGACTTGGCGAAGGGTTCATTACTTAGCCAATCGTGCTTGTTTCTCAAGCCGATGACATTTATGAACCGTAGCGGCAGGTCCGTTGGTGAGGTCGCAAGGTTTTTTAAGATCGCTCCTCCAGATATTGTTGTCTTGCATGATGATATCGATGTTCCTTCAGGAAAAGTGAAGGCACGAGAAAGCGGCGGTCACGGCGGAAATAACGGTATCCGAAGCATCATTGATGAAAACGGCTACGACAATTTTCACCGCATTAAACTAGGCGTCGGAAGATCAGCTCGTCCGGATGATGCAGCGGTTTCCAACTGGGTACTAGGTCAGTTTACTGACGAAGAGTTGAAGGTCTTACAAGGCCGGATGCTAGACGATGTAAAGGTTCGGTTGAAAGGTATCTTTGAAAAAAGTACCGCTAAGCCGGTTTAAAATAACTCTCTTGCCGGAGAATCCGGCTGCTAAACCACAAGGGAGCATTAAGTTGCTAAGAGAATACGATTTCACGATTATTACCAAGGGCGATCTTAACGAAGCCGACACACTGAAAGTTCTCGAAGGATACGAGAATTTGATGGTTAACGGCGGCGGTGAGGTTCTTAAAAAAGACGTTTGGGGCACTCGCAAACTCTCTTTTCCAATCAAAAAAGTATACCGTGGTTTCTATGTAAACTATGACTTTGTTGGTTCGCCAGATAACGTTGCAGAAATGGAACGTCTAATGCGCATCGACGATTCAGTGTTGCGTCACCTAGTTATCCGTCTTGACGAAAGTCTAACTGGAACTGTTGATATTCCTGCTCGCAAGGAAGAACTAGCACGACTTGAAAAAGAAGCTAGAGAAGCCGAAGCTAAGCGCCGTAAAGAAATGCCTAACTAATCACGTTTTTTCGTCAAGAGGATTGTCATGAGACTTATATTGACCCAGGAAGTTTTCAACCTCGGTTCTATCGGCGACATCGTCTCTGTAAAAGACGGTTACGCGCGCAATTTCTTGCTACCTCGCGGTCTAGCTACAGCTGCGAACGAGTCAAACAAGAAAGCACTAGAGCATCACCAACGCGTTCTTCTTAAGAAACGCGAAGCAGCTTTAGGCTCTGCGAAAGAGCTTGCTGCAATGATCGAAAAAACATCTGTCACTGTTTCAAAACAAGTCGGCGAAGATGAGAAAATCTTTGGATCTGTTACCACTGCTGAGTTGGAAGAACTTCTCAAAGCAGAAGGCATCAAAGTTTCAAAGAAAGACATCACTTTGACTGAAGATGTTAAGAAAGTTGGCGTCTACGCAGCTAGCGTTAAGCTTCACCAAGAAGTTTCCGCTAAATTCAAAGTCTGGGTAGTTGCTCAGTAATCCGTAGATCGTTTAAAGTAGAAAAAGTCCTGAAGCTGAAGTAGTCGTTAAAGCTGCTTCAGCTTTTTAGATATTTATGGAAGGAGGATGAATGAGCAAACGCAGCGACTTTAGCCCTCCCCATTCTATTGAAGCTGAGAAAGCAGTCCTCGGTGCGGTTCTACGCGATGCGGATGCTCTTAACTTAGTCGCCGACAAAATCAAACCAGAACATTTTTTTCTCGATATTCATCAGCATATCTTTGAAGCGATGGCTAGCCTCTACCATCACAACGAACCAACAGATATTTTGACGGTTGCCGAGCGTATAAAGCGTAACGGTCATGACTCAGATCAGCTAGGACCTTCCTATCTCGTTGAGTTGACCGAAGTCGCACCCCTGACGCAGAACATCGAGCATCACGCAAAGATTGTTCGTGACTATTTTTACGTGCGAAAAATCATTAGCACTTGCCAAAGTACGATTCGTAAAGCGCTCAATCACGAAGGTGAAGTTGCTGCCTTTGTTGAAGATGTGGAAAAAGAATTCCTCGCCGTCTCCAATGAGAACGATCGCGCAGGTATCTCCACAATGCTCGACGTCCTTGACGAAACGCTGGAAGACATCGAGCGCCGGATCAGTCTTGGTGACACTGGTTTGACCGGCGTGCCCTCGCAGTTCGTCGAATTGGACGCTGTAACCGGCGGTTGGCAGAAGAGTGACCTTGTGATCTTAGCGGCCCGTCCCGCGATGGGGAAAACAGCGTTCGCACTTAATATCGTCATGAATGCGATTAAGTCTGGAAAGTCTGTCGCTATGTTTAGCCTCGAGATGTCAAAGACCCAGCTCATGACGAGGCTTATATCCGCGGAAGCGCGCATTGATTCCACAAAGCTTCGTAAGGGTGACCTTACTGACGAAGAGCAAGACCGCTTGATGCAAGGTGTTGGCAGTCTTTCTAAAATTGAGGCGATGCTTGGTATCGATGATACGCCCGGCATCTCCCTTCTTGATCTTAGGTCAAAATGTCGCCGGTTTAAGAAAGAGCGCCACGGCTTGGATATGATCGTCATTGACTACTTGCAGCTCATGACTGCTTCCGGCTCGACCCGCTACGATAACCGCGAACGTGAGATCGCCGAGATTTCTAAAGGTCTCAAGAATCTCGCTAAGGAACTTAATATTCCGATCATGGCTCTAGCTCAGCTTAACCGCGGACCTGATAGTCGTCCTGACAAGATTCCAAAACTGAGTGACTTGCGGGAATCCGGCTCTATGGAGCAGGACGCAGACATGATCATCTTCTTGTACCGGGATGAGTACTATAATCCGAATTCTGAGGATGCGGGTAAGGCGCTTGTTAAGATTTCTAAGAACCGACACGGTAGCCTTGAAGATATCATGCTGGCATTTGCGCCTCAGTTCATGAAGTTCTCGAATCTAGCTAAATCGTAAGTTTGTCTATGAAGTATTAAGGGACAGTCAAGTGACTGACCCTATTCGGCTAAGAATAAAAAGTTGATACGAAAAAACCCCCGCCAATGAGCAGGGGTATTTACTTAGCTTGTAGCTTGGATTAAAAGCCGTACATCTTCATTTTTTTACGAAGAGTGTTGCGGTTGATACCAAGGATTTTTGATGCGTGAACTTGGTTTCCACCAGTTCGGCGCAAGATCTGTGAAAGAAGAGGTTTCTCTACTTTCTTGATGATCATATCGTGAAGATCTTCAGGGTAATAAGTACCGATCTGATCTAAGAAACGACAAATCTTTGCTTCGACGATTGACTCAAGGGAGTACTTGTCGAGTCGTGCAGCTAGGTCACCATCAATCGGTGTAGAAAGCTCAGCCTTTTGCGCACCATTTACAGAATCGTTTTGGTCTTTGATTGCTGCTGGTTTTGCTTGAGGAATTGTTTGAAGAGGAGATTCAAGATTGTCCACAGGATTCACTCCAAATTTTCCGCCAGTAATTGAAGATATATCTTTAATTTCATTCAATCATCTAGATCGATTTTGAAGGGAAAGTAGTAGCAGGGGTTCGAAACCCTGTCAACAAACATAGGAAATTATTTTTTCTACTTTATCTAACATTTATCTTATTCCGCTTTATTGTCTTGTGCCTGAGATTCCTAGGAAATTCATGCCCACTTTTCATGGCGTTATTAAAAAAATATTATTTATTATAGAGATCTGACATGCCATCCCATGAAAGATTGAGACCTAGGTCTAAGTAGGTTTTTTTAGCTTGCTTTTAAAAGATAGGAATGACGTCTTCGGCGTTTTAGACTCTTGCGATCCTGGTGACATTGGCTTAAAAAGTGAGTCTGGTCATGTGCAACAAGAATCGGAAGAAGCCTTATGTCACACACAGAAGAAGATAATCAGGATCATCAGGATCATCAGGACGAAAGTGCGAACGGCAAACATCTGCATGTTGCCGGTGACGACGAAGGATCAGAGGCAGGATCTGAAGATGCAGCACCCGATCCTGAGACCAAGATCGCAGCACTCGAACAAGAGTTGAGTCATTATAAAGATCGTTATGTGCGCGCCGTGGCTGAGATGGAAAACATCCGCCGCAGATCTGAAAAGGAACGCAGCGATTTATTGAAGTACGGTCTTGAGAGTACTTTGAAAGACCTGCTCCCAGTGCTTGATAGTTTCGAACTTGCAGTACCAACGGAGACTGCGGCTCCTGAAGCGGACACGAACGAAAAGTCGTTTCACTCAGGTGTCTTGATGGTGAAAAAACAAATGCTCGACACACTTAAAAAACATGGCCTCGAACAAATTGAAGCGAAAGACAAACCTTTCGATCCAAATTTTCATCAGGCTATTCAAAGAGTGGAATCGGCAGAACATAAAGAAGAAACAGTTGCTGGAGAGTTTCAGAAGGGTTACGTCCTTAACGGCCGATTAATTCGGCCAGCTATGGTCAGCGTCTTCATTCCAGTATAAAATTGAAGTATACGTACCTCATGTGAATAAGCGCAAACGCTCCAATCCCAAGAAAACTATCGCTTCCCCGCGAAATAACGCAACTGCGGAACAAGCAGGGAAGCCAATAGATTCTGAAGAAGACCTAGAGCTAGCGCACAAGATCGGAAGCTCAGTTAAGCTCGCCGAGATTGAACTAGAGACCTGGCAGCAAAGTCATTCTGATCTTGACCTACAAATTCCCGTTTGGATCAAATCAGAAGAACTACTACTTGAAAAGCTTACGAAAACGATACAATTTTCCCGGACAATCAAATCAACACCCGATAAAAGTTCGGTTAGGGAACGGGATTCTTTCACACTCGAGATCCCGGCAAGCATTGATGATGGCAAACGAATTGTCGTCAAAGATAAAGGTGACAAAAAAGGTGAGTTTTGCGGTGACCTGATTCTAATTCTCAGGCTTAAGTAACAACTTTCACATTTTTTAAACCCTGTGCACAAAGCCCTACAAGCCTTGATTCTCAAGGTTTTTGGAACTTCGCCGATTACTATTCTGCGTAAACCTTTTATCAGTTTTCTAATCACCACAACGGTGAGCTTTGAATAGCTAGGGAGTTTATTGAATGAGTGGAACAGGTCAATCCAATCTGGAAACCGCGTCCGAGTTAGCTCTTTTACCTTTGAAAGATATCGTTGTCTTTCCCCACATGATTGTGCCGGTCTTCATTAACGAAGATCTTTGCATCAATGCAGTGGAACACGCACTAGCTGGAAGCAGAAAGATTTTCCTCTCTGCCTTTAAAGTAGCTGGTGAAAACGGACCAGGCCTCGAATGCTCCCTTGAGGCACCATTTGATGTTTATGACACAGGAACTATTTGTTCGATCATGCGAACAAGAAAATTGCCCGACGGACGAATGAAAGTTTTAGTCCAAGGCATTTCAAAAGCGAAGATCGTCTCGCTTGTCTCAACAGATCCATTTCCGATTGTAAAAACAAAAATCGTTGAAGAAGCTTCAATGATTAATTCAGGTTCTGAGATAGAAGCGATGATTCGCGCTACGAGAGAGAATCTAGAGAAAGTAGTAAGCCTCGGTAAAGTTCTCTCTCCAGATATCTTGATGGTACTAGAAGATGTTCAGGATCCAGGCAGACTCTCAGACTTAGTAGCTTCGAATTTAGGCCTAAAAGTTCATGAAGCACAGTCAATCCTCTCAATCTACAATCCGACCGAAAGACTCAACGCAGTCCACAGATACCTCTCCCGCGAAATCGAAGTTTATCAGATGCAAGTTAAGATTCAGTCGCAAGCCAAAGAAGAAATTGGCCGCATGCAGCGCGAGCACTACTTGCGTGAGCAGATGCGTGCGATTAAATCTGAGCTCGGCGATAACGACGGTAAAGAAGAACTCGACGCCATGTGGAAAAAGATGGATGAGGTTAAACTCTCCGACGAAGCACGCGAAGAAGTCACTCGCCAACTCCGCCGTCTAGAGCGCATGCACTCAGACACAAGCGAAGCAGCGCTTACAAGAACACACGTGGAAACAATGCTCGCTCTGCCATGGGCTAATCGTTCTGAAGACAAACTCAACATCAAAAATGTTGCCGGCGTCTTGAATGAAGATCACCACGGTCTAGACCAAGTCAAAGACCGTATCCTCGAATACTTGTCTGTCAAGAAACTCAACCCATCAGCAAAGAGCCCGATCTTGTGCTTTGTCGGCCCTCCAGGAGTTGGTAAAACAAGCCTTGGCCGCTCGATAGCAAGATCTATGGGTCGCCAGTTCTCTCGTATTTCACTCGGCGGCGTACGCGACGAAGCGGAGATCAGAGGACACCGCAAGACTTACGTTGGTGCATACCCAGGTCGTATCATCACAAGTTTGAAACAAGCCGGTACTTCCAATCCAGTCATCATGCTCGATGAGATCGACAAGTTGGCTTCAGATCACCGCGGTGATCCGTCATCAGCACTTCTCGAGGTTCTGGATCCAGAACAAAACAAAAACTTCGTCGACCATTACCTCGGCGTGGCATTTGACTTAAGCGACGTCTTCTTCATCGCGAACTGTAACACCCTTGATTCTATTCCGGCTCCATTACGTGACCGCCTAGAGATCATCGAAGTTTCGGGCTATTCAGAAGAAGAAAAACTCGTTATTGCAAACCAATATCTGATTCCAAAGCAACTCAAGGAATCTGGTCTTGGCCAGGAAGATGTTCTTTTCTCAAAAGAATCAGTTTCAATGCTTATCAATTCATACACGAGAGAGAGCGGTCTTCGCTCACTCGAGAAGCAAATCGCCTCTGTATGCCGCAAAATTGCACGTCAATATGCTGAAGGCGAAGAAAATCAAGAGCGTCCTGTAATCAAAATGACGCCGAAATTAGTGCAGAAGCACCTTGGTGCTAAACGTTTCGATGATGAGTTTTACCACAAAGATGCAGCGCGTGGTGTTGCTCTCGGCCTAGCTTATACCTCGTATGGTGGTGAAGTTATGGCGATTGAAACCAACCTTCTTCCGTCCCAGAGAACCCGTCTAGTATTGACCGGGCAACTCGGGGACGTCATGAAGGAGTCAGCGCAAGCTGCAATGAGCTACATCCGTGCGAATGCTGCAGATCTCGGTGTTTCACCTGACGTGCTTAACAACAATGAAATCCATGTCCACGTGCCAGCTGGTGCGGTACCGAAAGACGGGCCGAGTGCAGGTACTGCTCTCTGTACATCGATGATTTCAGCTCTAACTGGCCATGCACCTCTTAAGAGTACAGCGATGACAGGTGAGATCACCCTTCACGGTAAAGTGCTCCCAATCGGTGGTCTTAAAGAGAAAGTGTTAGCAGCACAACGCGAAGGTATCGAACTTCTTGTTCTTCCAGAGAAGAACAAAGCAACTTTCGAAAATCTACCGATCAATGTGAAGAAGAGAATTAAGGCGACGTTTGTTCGCAACTACAGCGAAGTGTTCGAGATAATGTTTGAACACCTAGCGACAAAAGCACCTGGCAGCATTCCGGTTCGCGCTGTTGTAGATGTTGATCCGAAGCCTCTTGCAAGCTAACCTTAAAAATAACTAAAAAACTTTATTAGATCCCACCTTTTGGTGGGATTTTTTTTCGGTGCGCCCGGCAGGGCGCACTCACTTGAGGGTGTAAATCCCTTACGGGCCCGGCAAGGGGAACCGTTAGCTGACGGCAAGGGCGTCTTCCGCGAGGAAGAGTCTAAAGGAAGCCGGTACGGCAAAGCGCTGGCCCAACGAACGGAAACCGCATATGAGGCGGTCGCATCGGGTGAGAAGGCCGTAATCTTTAAAGCCCAATCCTTGCACGGAAAATGCGAACGTAGATGCGGTGGGTATAAGCGTGAAGGTGAGTGTGCATTACCCGGGGAGATCTGCGTGTTTGCTTTTATGCTAGGTGCGTCGCAAGGTGCATCGATGAACACGCAGAAGTCAGCAGCGGGCATAGTAAGACGAATGCGATCCGTCTAAAGGCCCAAACATTTTAGTGCGGATGGAGCCGAAGTTTCGTGAGTGTAAAAGATTCAGACTCTCAGTTTGAAAAACCTGAGGCCATAGCAAAGGGTAGCGGCCAGAAGCTGCAAGAGTATGCCATTGGCGAATCAACCATTCCGGCAACAACGGAGCACTCTACTCCAGACCTAACGAATTTGATGGAAGCAGTGATCGCAAATGAGAACCTGGTCAAAGCTTTAAAGAGAGTGGAAAGTAACAAAGGTGCAGCCGGCATTGATAACCGGGAGGTGTCTGGATTACGTCCCTATCTAAAAGAGCATTGGCCGCAGATTAAAGTAGAGCTTTTGAGCGGAACTTTTAAGCCGAGTCCAGTGAAGCGGGTGGAAATCCCAAAACCTGGAGGCGGGATACGCAAACTTGGTATTCCGACAGTGCTTGACCGTTTCATTCAGCAGGCTCTCCACCAGATCCTAAGCCCAATCTTTGAGCGTGAGTTTTCGGAGCAAAGTTTTGGTTTTCGGCCAAAACGCAGCGCCCATGATGCTGTAAAAGCAGCACAGAAGCATGCAGCATCTGGAAAGCGCGTCGTCATAGATTTGGACCTAGACAGTTTCTTTGACCGAGTAAACCATGACATTTTAATGTCAAGAGTAGCGAGGAAAGTGAAGGATAAGCGTATCCTGAATTCTCATTCGCAGCTTTCTGCAGTCTGGTGTCATGGCAGACGGAGTAAAGATAGCAACGGAGTCCGGGACGCCACAAGGCGGCCCGGACTCCGTTGCTTTCGAACATCCTTCTGAACGATTTCGACAAAGAATTGGAAAGACGTGGCCACAAATTTTGCCGCTACGCTGATGACGTAAATATTTACGTCAAATCAAAGCGAGCAGGAGAACGTGTTGCTTTCGTCAGTGACCAACTACCTAGAACGAACGCTGAAGCTTAGGGTGAATAAAACCAAAAGCGCAGTGGCTCGTCCTTGGGAACGTAAATTCCTCGGTTATTCGATGACATGGCATAAACAGCCTCGTCTAAAAGTAGCGCCCCAGTCAGTGGTGCGTCTTGGTATGAAGCTTCGCAACCTGTTTCGAAAAGGTCGCGGACGAAATATCGGTCGCTTCATAAAAGAAGACCTCAACCCTCTTCTTACGTGCGAAGGTTGGAAATTTGCAGGTAGGGGATCCGTCTACAACGGGAGTGTTGTCTACAACAGGGTGATCATCCGTTTTTTCTTTTTTCTGATTTTCTTCTGTGCATCCACTTAAAAATGAGATGCACAATAAACCCTGAGCAGTCCAATTTTTCATATGTTTGCACCTTATAAGGGCGACGATTTTAAACCATTGTACAGAAAATCCATATCCTCAACATGGGACCATGATCCTGTTCCTCAGCGGTAGTGGGTAGTAAACATCGCCATGGAAGCAGCCCCTTCGTTACACGTCCAGAACAGGTAAGAAGTATTAAGCTTTTTAACATAATTGTTGAATGTTCCCTGTCATTTCCGCCCTTCTAGACCCAGACAAAATATCTGTTAAAATAGAATAGTAAGATTTCAACGCAATTATCGAGGAATGCTATGAACGATTTCGTAAAATGGATTGGTAAGATTCTTCTGCATTGTGTGATGTGGGTATTTGTATTGTCGGTGCAGTGGGACGGCAAATCACTTTTCTATCATGCTAATGATGTCCTCGTGCAAAACCAGCTGGTGCAAACAGCCGATGAAGAGTTCGCGCGCCTTTGGACGAAGCTCAGTCACACCGCAAAGATGACCTTCTCTGATTCGATCCCCGAAGAACAGAAATCAATGTAAGGCTTAACAGCCTTTAATTACTGAAAAATAAGCCATTTTTAAAACTCGCGCCTGGAATCGGCCTGTGCTATATTGCCGCTGCCAGGCGCGTTTTCGTAAATTATTCAATGATATTAGGAGGATGCCTTGACGGTGCTGGATGTGGTCGTATGGCCCGCAAAAGTACTCGAAACCAAAGCAAGTGACGTCACTGTTTTTGATGATGCGTTTCGGAAATTCGTCGCTGACATGCACGAAACGATGAAGGCATCTGGTGGTATCGGCCTCGCTGCGAATCAAGTTGGCGACCTGCGACGCGTTCTGACGATTGAAATTCCTTTTGGTGACAATCGCTATGAAGAAGGCGAAGTCGAAGAGGAAACCAGAGAATGGTGGCACAATAAAAAGTTCACCTTCGTCAATCCTGTCATCACTAAAAAAGCCGGCAAGATGAAGTACCAAGAAGGGTGTTTATCCTTTCCTGAGATTTATGATTTTGTTGATCGCGCATCAGAGGTGTGGATTGAAGCGAAAGACGAGTTTGGCAAAACATTTGAAATACACGCAACTGGACTCATGGCTGTTTGTCTCCAGCATGAGATCGATCATATTGACGGCATTGTGTTCATCAATCGTATGAGCCGACTGAAAAACAACATGATTCGCAAGAAAATCATGCGCCGTGGACAACTCAGCACTCCAGAACCGGTGTAACATGAAAAATATCATTGTTTCCCCTTCTCTTTTGGCTGCAGACCCGATGCGTTTTGGCCAGGAACTCGCTTCAGTAGAAGCTGCTGGTGCCGATTGGCATCACGTCGATGTTATGGATGGGCACTTCGTTCCGAATCTTACTTACGGGATACCGTTCGTTGAAGCACTGAAGAAGAACAGCAAGATTCCTCTCGATGTTCATATTATGATTACCAATCCAGATCAGATGGCTGGAGACTACGTAAGCGCTGGTGCAGATATTCTTGTGTTCCATATCGAAGCATCAACACACCCGCATCGAACTATTCAAAAAATAAAATCTAGTGGCGCTAAAGCCGGTATCGCTCTTAACCCGGGCACACCGTCATCGGCAGTGTCTCAGTTGATAGCAGATGCGGATCTTTTTCTCGTTATGACTGTGAATCCTGGTTTTGGTGGGCAGAAGTTTATTCACACAGCTGTGGACAAGATCTCTGAACTAAAAGCCATGATTGCGAAAGCTGGGCGTACGGGCGAAGTCGATATCGAAGTTGACGGTGGTGTTAACAACGAGACTGTTGGTAAAGTGCGCGCAGCTGGCGCGACAGCGCTGGTAGCTGGAACATATGTTTATGGTGCAAAAGATCGTGCGGCCGCTATTGCGAGCCTTCGTAGATAGGTAATGGATTTCGATGCAAAAGTTTTCGTTAGGTAAAGATACGCTAACATCTGAGATCCTCGTAAAACTCGGGAGTACGGTTAATCCGTCCGTTGTGATCGAGAAGGAGACTTTGGACAAGGTCGCGTTCTTTCGCAAAAAAGTCACAGAGATCCTAGCTGGCGATGAACGAGTATACGGCATCAATACTGGCTTTGGCTTTCTCTCAAACGTCGCCATTCCCAAAGATAAATTGAAACAGCTACAGCTCAATCTCGTTCGCTCACATGCCTGCGGCGTTGGTCGCCCTGTTGCAGATGAGATTGTACGTGGCCTTCTTGTACTGAGAGCGCATACCTTTCTTTTCGGCAATAGTGGCATCCGCCCTGTTGTTGTTGAGAAAGTTTTGGAGTTTTTAAAAGCTGATATTCTACCGATAATCCCTTGCCAAGGAAGTGTCGGTGCCTCAGGAGATTTAGCTCCTCTTTCTCATCTAGCTTTAGGACTTATAGGCGAAGGCGATGTGAGATACCAAGGTGCAGTCAGACCTGCGAAAGAAGTTTTGCAGCAATGTAAGATTGAGCCATTAGCCCTCGAAGCGAAAGAAGGCCTTTCGCTCATCAACGGCACCCAGTTTATGACCGTTATCGCTGCATTTGCTTTGGAACGAGCGAAAACGATTTCTGCAAGTGCTGACATTGTCGCTAGTCTAAGTCTAAGTGCGATTAGAGGAACATCGGCAGCGTTTGATCCTAGAATTTCAGCCGTTCGCCCTCAAGTCGGCCAGGGTATTGTTGCGAAAAACATGCTTAAGCTTTTTACGGGTCCAGATCCGATTATGGAGAGCCATGCTGGTTGTGACCGCGTTCAAGATCCTTATAGTTTCCGTTGTATTCCCCAAGTGCACGGCGCCAGTCGGGATGCAATTGCTCACATCCAGCAAACCGTAGATATCGAGCTGAATAGCGTTACTGATAATCCTCTCGTTTTCGAAGATGGCTCGATCATAAGCGGTGGAAATTTTCATGGTCAACCGGTGGCACTTTGCATGGACTATCTTGCGATAGCAGTCGCGGAATTCGGTAGTATCTCTGAGCGTCGGACCGAGAAGTTAACCAACCCTAATCTTAGCGGCCTGCCAGCATTCGTAACGCGTGATAGCGGACTTAATTCCGGCTTCATGATTCCTCATGTTGTTGCGGCGGCACTTGTTTCTGAGAATAAAACCTTAGCCCATCCGGCCAGTGTGGATTCAATCCCTACGAGTGCTGACAAAGAAGATCATGTGTCGATGGGCCCACTAGCTGCACGCAAAGCTCTCGAAATTACTGAAAATACACGTAAAATATTGTCAATTGAGGTGTTGGCCGCTGTTCAGGGCATCGATCTTTTATCCCCGTTAAAGCCAAATAAAACGCTGAGTTTGGTGATGGATGCTGTTCGTAAGATCGCCCCAACCGTTGATGTCGACCGGTCGATGCATAAAGAGATCGAAGCGGTTGCGGATTGGATCATTGATGGTGGTCTGGTCGAAGTTGTGAGAAAATCCGGAGTGCATCTCCAATAACAACATATAAACCCATTTCTTGGAGTCAAAATTGAACAACCTGTTAAAGATGATTTTAGTGTCTGCGATGTTTTTAGCAACCAGCTTGCATGCTGAACCAGAGACTGCCGTAGAGCAATTCATCCGCGTCGGCGGAAACTACATTGTTAAGTCTGTCGAGCAGAAAAGCGGTAATAGCTTCATAGTGAGTTTCACTGCGGAATCACAAACTGGTAAATTTGACGAGCTACAACTTGAAAGTGACCATGTGCATGTGGCTGTCAAAGTTGGCCGCACTATCCGCCTTTCTGCGGAAATTTTGAAAGCTAATGGCCCGAAAGCAGAGATTTCTCAAGTCGTACTATTCTTTCCAAACGCTGAAGGACATGTGCCGGTGTGGTTGATCTCGAATAAGTTTCCTAATAGAGATTTGAAGGCGACCAAATACTTAGATATGCATGCGCCTAATAACGACTACATGATTCTATAATTATGAGTGAGAACGGGATTCGAAGCGACGAAAGCGCGCCGCAAGGGCTGCTAGCGAGTCTGGTCACCACTTGGACCGGAAGAATCCTTCTCATTAATACCGTTGTATTTTTGATTATGACTTGGCAATCGGGTTCACTTTTTGATCCGGGCAATGGTTCCATTTTGATGAATGGGGCGAAAGATTCGATTGCAATTGTTAACGGTGAGTATTGGCGATTCATCACACCAATATTCATTCACATCGGTTTGATCCATTACCTCTTTAACAGCTACATTCTTTACTACATCGGAAACCAGTTAGAGGGATTACTTGGCGCTAAGCGCTATCTGACTATCTTCATTGGCGCAGGCATTCTAGGCAATATCGCGAGTGCAATCCTCACTCCTGTAATGTCAGCAGGGGCTTCTAGTTCTATCTTTGGATTGCTTGGCTGTGGCTTCTACCTGGAGCGCACTTTCCGACGCCGTTTTGCCGGTGATCCGGCGATGAAAAGTGGCAGCAAAGCTTATGCAATGACGATCTTGATCAACCTTGTCTTCGGTTTTGTCGTACCTTTCATCGACAACGCAGCGCACATTGGTGGCCTTGTCGGCGGCTTCTTATTGACCGTTGGTATGATCCATTTGCCCCCCAGCCGGATCGTTGCCGGTAAGAAAAAGTTTGGTATGGCGATGATCGCTTGTTTCGTTGCACTGACCGTGGGTGGCATGGCACTCGCAACAAATCGGCAGTACGTCTCATTTTTATTTAATTTCACTGCTGAATCGAAAGACAAAGTCGAAGAAAAAGTATTTTACTACTCTCGGTTATTGGCCCTTGATCCGGGCAATGATGACGCACGTCTTGTGCGCGCTAAGTTATTAATTGAAAACGGCGAGACCACGATTGGTTATGAAGATATAAATACTGTCCTTAGAAACGGGATGCCTAAGGAACAAGTTCTTTCTTTGGCGAATGAGCTTGAAGAAGCAAAGTATGTTAGAGAAGCGGATACTGTACGTGGTATCGTTCTTATGAAACATTGAGTTTAGGCCGAGCGTAGATTTTCTAAATTGGTTCTCTTATCTTCCCAGTTCAAATTATAATTTCGTATTAAGAAGCCCCGAACTTTTTGGTCAGTCCAATTTGAGTTCTGAAGTGCTTCAAACCAAAACTTTGCCGCATACCGGGTCGCGGTATCGTAAAGCTCTTTTTTGCTGCTGGTAGTGATTGCCTGTTCGAACAAGGCTATAGCAAGTTGGTTCTGGTTTGAAAAACCGTTTTGCCTTTTTAAGATAATGCTGGAGATTAGTAATTTGTCGATCTCCGCTTGCCATTCAAGCTCCAAGCGGGTGACGGTTTTCTTCTCTGACATTCTGTTTAGAATTAGGTGAAAGTGGCTCAATTCCTCGACTAAAAGACAGAATTTATCCAGGTTCTCGCCGTCTAATGAGTTGAGTGGGTTTGCATTCTCTAAACCTACAACCACGCTATCGGCAATATGAAGTCCAATAAATACGCCGTCTTTTTCGCCTTCATCGACAACAACAACTGAGCCGCGCTCTGGACTGAAATCTTCAGAATTCAAATTTTCACTGCCACTAAAAGAAGATAGCGCCGCATCATTTAACATGAAGCTTGTGGCGCTAACGATAGGTGAAAATCGGTAGTATTCTGCGAGAAGGGTCTCGATATGGGAGACGAGGTCTTCCATGGTTTTCTGCATGTTACTGCTCGTCGTCGGTACTGCCACCGATAGGGCTAATGCCGGCATTCTGAAGAATGCGAAGTAGACGCACTGAGTTTGTCCTAGTCCAACGGTCATATAGAGAGAGGATGTCAGCTGCGCCTACAGATTCTGGTGTTTCGGAAACTTCTGCCACGACTTCTACCAGGTTCTTAAACTGCATTGAAAGCGTGCCATACATCGCAGAAAAGTGCTTGTCGCCGTGTTGATCACGCATGATGGTAGAGACGTTCGAGTAAGCCGATTGGCCCATGTCTATATAGTAGTTGATGTCGTATGTTTTACGGTTAAAGAAGTCCTGGAAAAAGCCTGCGAGATAGAGGCTGGTGTCACCGAGGTGCTTGTAGATTTTTGCTCGGTATGTCAGCGGTGCTTCAATTGCTTCTTTTAGTAAAAAAGCGATTGGAGTTTCGAGCGGATCATACTGACCATAGAACGACTCTAGCTTTTTGGGAGTGATGTAGTCGCACAAGAGATTTACCAGGTAGAACTCAATGTCATCAGAAAGAACGATTTTCTGATTCGTAACAGCTTCGGCAATCTTGTCCCTGAAAAATTCATGCGGACTTGCCATCACCTGCAGCGCCGGGGCACCCATGGATGTCTCCTTAGGAATCAGTCATTGGAAAAGTCATTGTACTCAATTACCATTTTCTCCTTAACCGGCTGGCCAGTCAAATGCCATGCCCCGCCTGTTCAGTCATCTCATCGGCATAAATTGGCATGTCCTTTAACAGGTGGGCAAATAGACAGTCAGAACTGGGCGATAGCGGAGACCTTACAACCTGCTGAAATATAATGGTAATTTTCTCATCGAGGAGATCGATGGTGGTCTTGCTGAGGTAGGATTTTCTAGGTAGAGTGAAACGCTGACCAAAATTCAAGCCGTGAAAGATATAAATGCCAGAAACCCCAGATCAGAAGCAGAAACGCCAAGAGCCGGAGAAACTCGGCCTTGAAGAGATTGTGCATCTCGCGAATCGCATTGGGTTGGAGTTTGCGACAGCAAAGAAAGAATCTGAGAGATTGGAACTACTAAAGCCAACTGTCAGAGCACGGATCTCCATTCGCATCGACGACGGAAAGATATCAGAGACGCGCCTTCGTCGTCTGACTGAAACAGATCAAGAGTACGTTGACTTTATCGAGAAGCTGTCAGATGCCAAAGGCGAGAGCGAGAGACTCAGAATTCGCTATGAGTCTTACAAGAATCTTTTTGAAGCCCGGCGCAGTATGCTGAGCTATCAAAAAGCGGAGATGAAACTTCTATAGAGCGGACTATTTCTCCAACATACCGATCTTTTGCTTCACTTCATTTAGCTTCGCAATAAATTCCGGATCAGCAGATGCTTGCTTGCGGAAGTACTGGTAGTACTTTAGCGCTTTGTCTTTGTCTGTTGGTTCGTATGCTTTTGCTAAAAGGTAATGCGCCTCTGTTAATCGAGGGCGAACACGGACAGCGCGCTCCATGTAGGAAATCGCAAGTTTTGTCTTATTAGCGTCCAGCATGCATTTACCGAGGCCCAGAAGCGCGCCAGCAAGGAGCGGCTGGTCTTTCAATGCGTCGCGGTACATTTTCTCAGCATTTTTGCCGTCACCTAGTTCGTAAAGAATGTCCCCCTCAACACTGTTGAAGAATGCACGTGACGTCTTGTCCATGGATTTTCTAGCGGTTCTAACGGTTGCGAGCGCTTCGTTAGAGCGTTTTAGTTTGAGTAAAGTACGAGCAAGGATGATCGTTGTCTGGTCGTCTTGGCCAGCGACTTTTTGCAATTCACGGGCGTGCGTCAGAGCTTCGGTGTAGTAACGGATTTTGAAGTAAGACCAAGTGAGTGGCTTTAACGCTCTCGGGTCAGCTTCTTTGATTTTAAGTGCTTGCTTGTATCGGAAGATCGCTTCAGCGTACTTGTCTTGTGCACGATATGATTCGCCGAGGTAGTAGTTGGCGTCAAAATCGCGCTCGTATTTTTTCATAGCTTTTTCTAGGTGGCGCGATGCACCGCGGTAGTCGCCAAGTTTCACTAAAACCATACCTAGGTTTCGGTGGGCGACAGAGTTGTTAGGTGTTTTAACGAGAGCCTTTTTGTAGGACTCTGACGCTTCTCGGAGTAGGCCGTCTTTTGCGTACTGGTTACCCACAGCGACGTAGTTTTTTTGCTGTGTTGTTTGGCAACTGGATATAAGGCCTGCTAGCGCAACGCCTAATGCCAAAGATAAAACGCGACTTGATAAGAGATTCATGTCTGTCCCCGTTCTGGTGCTCCAGAAGATTTCCAAGGTAAGTTGTATTATTAGTTTAACCTACTCGGGTGTAGTAAGTGAACAGTGGGCAAATTTTGCATGACGTCTGATTAGACATTATTGAGCGATATAGAACTCTTCGAAAAGGGACCAGCATTGACCGTTTTTAGAATAAAACGACAACATGATCTCTTTCAGTCTCCATTCTTTGTAGTTAGCAGTGCGGTAGCTGTAATAGCGAAGGTCGAGTGAACCGTTTTTACCAGACACCATCGAATCAGCCAGGGGCATGAACTCGTCTAGGTAGTAGCACTCATTCGGTGAGTTCTTAAGAAACGGAAGATTTGTTGATGATGCAGGTCCTGTTGATACAGCCGTTTGGCAGCCAACAATCTCGATCATCATAGCGAATAGGATTACAATCTTTGATATAGTCTTCATAAATCTGCTTCCATTGTCAGGTTGCGCTAATTTACTTGTGGTTATTCGACAGATTTATTAGGCACTTTAGTAATATTAAATTGGTAGGGTTCTAAAAATGCTGAAAAAAATCCTTGTTATTGCCACGCTTAACGCCCTGCTTATTGGCTGTTCCTTTGGCAAATCAAGCACTAAATCTGATTGGATCGTCCTTGAGAATGCCGACTCCGTTGCGTGTTCTGCTTGGCCAAAACGAGAGAAAGACTTGGATATCAGTGATATCTCCTTTCACCCATCGGCATCGTCGTTCTTAGTCAAAGGCACTAACAGAAACACAAGCCGGTATGTTTACGATCTGAAATTTGATGATGATGAAGACGTTGATCCCCAAGGTCGTGCGAATTTTGAGATCGGTAGAAGTGCTCAAGTTGCTGGTGTTGTGAAAGTTGGTGGTGCTGATCATTTCGTTGTTTTTGAAGATCGTCAGGGAAAAACGAATGTCGAATTTCGTAACGCGTCGTCGAACGTTGTCGAGCTTTCGTTCGTGATGACCGACAGACTTCTCAGTCCTATTAATGTCTACGCGAGTCGTTTTGGCGTTTGGATTTCGTATAAAAACGCGGATCAGTTCGTACGTTTTGTTTTTGTCGATTCGCGAGCTGGAAAAGATGCCAAACCGGTAATTGCGCCACTCAATTTCAACGAGATACCGAAAGTAAACATCTTAGATAGCGATGGAACTATTGTTTTGACGACGGTTGCTGATCGTCAGAAAACAAAATTCAATGTTGTTACAGTCGATGTATCAGGAAAAGCAAGTACGGCGATGTCGATACCTACGAAAGTAACATACGAGATTGAAAGTTTTGCGACTTACTTACGCGACGGGAATTTCTATCTTGCCTATGTCGATGGAGACTCTCTTGTTGGTGAGTCCTCGCTAAAAGTAACAAAGGCGGCACTCGAAGGTGGGTCACTGTCGGTCAAATGGACGCGCCAATCCTCGCTTCGAAATGTTCATGTTACCGAACCAGTGTTTGTTAACTCAAAAAAAGGGCTGGAATTACTTGTTCTTAAATGGGTTGACGAAGAGAGTACAATTGCGCGATACATGGTGACAGCTGAAGGTATCGGAAAGCCTACATACGCCGGTGTTTTTAAACGCGGTTCCCGCATCATGGACGCTTTTTCCGTGGACGCTGGAAGAGCTTTTGCGATCACTAGAAGCAAAGGCACCGATAACTGGGAATTTCTAGTGTGCCGCCTCTGAGGTTCGTGAATTGACTATTGTTCGCTCGATACGAGCATTCGCAAAAGATATCAAACTTGGTCACAGTATTTTTGCGTTGCCTTTCGCGCTGAGTGCGTTGACTTTTCTTTCTTTTGATTCGGTCACAATTGCAAAAATCATATTGATTGTGGTTTGTATGGTGGCAGCTCGCAGCTTCGCTATGGGTATGAACCGTTACCTTGATCACGATATTGATGGCAAGAATCCGAGGACTGCCAGTCGGATGATTCCTTCCAGTCAGATCGCACCGAAAGAGATGCTCTGGTGGAGTCTGGGTTTCGGTGCGGTCTTGGTTACTTTTGCATTCATGCTGAGTCCTCTTGCCGGTGTACTTTCTTTTCCACTATTGGTAATTCTCGCCGGTTACAGCATTCAAAAGCGGTTCACATGGCTTTGTCATCTGTATCTTGGCATGTGCCTTGGATTCGCGCCAGTAGCGGTTGAGATTGCTCTGACGGGTAATGTTACTGTTCCAGTCGTCATGATTGGGTTTGGCGTAATGTTTTGGACTGCTGGTTTTGATGTCATCTACTCTTTGCAAGACCGCGAGTTTGATAAGTCAGAGGGATTAAACAGCATCCCGCAACGCTTCGGCTTTTCGAAAGCTGTGAATTTCAGCCGGCTGTTCTTTGCTCTTATGATTTTTTGTCTTTTTATCGCAGGAATTTACGCCAATTCTGGTTGGATCTACTTCAGTGGCCTGATTCTTATCGCCGTTATTTTGCTCGGTGAGCATATCCTGATAAGAGGTGCGAAAGTAAACGGCAGATCAAAATACCTTAATAAAGCGTTTTTTGATTTCAATGCTTTCGTTTCAATATTTTTCCTTATTATTGCTCTAGGTGACGTCCTATGGAAATGAGAACGTCAGAATCTAAACGTATTTTTGTCGCTGTAACCGGCGCATCTGGATCTATTTACGCCGATCGATTGATTCAATGTTTGCGCGGGAAAGTGGACCGCATTTATCTTTGCGCGACCGCCGCTGGCCAAAAAGTTGCCGAGCATGAATTGGTATCCTCGTCTGCTTTAAGAGCTTTGCTTAATGGCGACATCAATGGATCAGATAGAGATCTATTTCGTGTCTTCAAAAATGATGATCTGTTTGCACCGATTGCAAGTGGGTCGTCTGCACCCACACACATGATCGTTGTACCGTGCTCGATGGGAACCTTGGCTAGAGTAGCGCACGGGATGTCTTCAAATCTCGTCGAGCGTGCTGCTGATGTTTGTCTTAAACAGAAAGCACCCTTGATTGTAGTACCTCGTGAAACGCCTCTAAACACTATTCATATACGTAATATGCTCACTCTCGCTGAAATGGGAGCGCATATTATTCCCCCTGTACCAGCTTTCTATCAGAAGCCAAAAACTATAGATGACCTTGTAGATTTTATCGTTGGTCGATTACTCGAGGCGATAGGCATCACGGATCACGATCTTTATGACCCCTGGAATAAGCGCATGCGCTAATTTAGCATTCGCCTTTGGATAGATTCATCAAATTAATTAGATTTTGCTGAAAAAGGCTAAAGCCTTTTCCAGCAAAATCGTGTCCTGAGCCACAGGCGAAGGATCTGCCCCGAATCACATCCGAATGAAAATCTTGCTATTGCAAAATATTTTTGGTGACTCGGCATAGTCCTTACTCGCTAGAT
>CAMAXT010000021.1 GCA_945862295.1 Pseudobacteriovorax antillogorgiicola | reverse complement strand
CCTTAACTCCTAAATATTCTTGTCATCGTCACATGTGTCACGATGACCTTCGTTCCAACCGGATTGGCCGACGACTCAGATTTTATCCAGCCAAAACTGGAACTCTTCATTCCTCCGGGGGGTCGTCCAACGACTGAGACGGTTCGTGTTGTGCGTGACTTCAGCGGTCTGACTCCAAGCGAAGCTTTAGCAATGGTTTTAAGTCGCGAGGCAGAAACATTGCATGCTGAAAACGAAAGATTTGTTTCTGACATTATTCTGCATACGCACAAATCCTGGACCTTAGCTTTGAATAACGTATCTGTATTGGCACAGAATCCAGCGCGAACTTTCGCCGAAACGCAACTTGCCTCTGGTGGGCGTCTGACCTTTATTGGTGTCATGAGCGCGGTAAATCCGGTGTGGGCCCGAGTTGATCTTGATGGCGATACCCAATGGTTCATTAATCAGAATGGAAGATGTACGGCAAATCAGAAGCCGACTTATCACGTCCTATTTGAGGCTGAAGTCCGCTATAACCCGGAGGCCGGTATAATGACTAGTTATCCGACCTGGTCGGATCCTCGTTTGGCTCAGCCGATCAGAGGGCAGATCATAGAATCGCCCTGATACCTTTTTACTCGAAATAGGCATTGTGCGGGGCCGGGTATATTGATAATGGTTATCAGTATCATTATCCCTCTGCCTTGGAACACCACACATGCTGAATCTGATCCTGTCCTCGTCCTTTGTCCTATTTGCAGGAACCTTAAAAGCGGAAGTGAACCCCATAGAGCAAGAAACCGACTGCAAAGACCGGGTTATCAAAATCGACCTCGAAGGGACTGGATCACCAACAAGAGATCAGGCTTTCACAGATCTTTCCTACTACATTTTAAACGGCCTCTCGCCGGACAAGTCTTGTAAAGTTACAGCATCACTCGAAGTCACCTGTGCGATCCTTCACTTCGATACCTGCCAACTACTGCCGACAGCAACCACTTCTGTTACCTACACAGACTTGCGCGACTACTACCAATCAAACCAGCTAAAGACGATCGCTGTGCGCAAGCATGAGCCTTACATCAAAGCGACCCTCGCTGAGTTCACTGCAGAAACAAATTTCCATAGTTGGAACCGCAGCATTGTAAAAATCAGCGGCATTAAACGAAAAACGCGCGTTATCTACCGCAGCCCTGCTGATTTTCCGCAGCAAATCTCCGTCAGCGAAACACTCGATACTGACGATGGAGATTTGAATGCAACTAAACTTGAGACAGAAATTGCGATGCGCCGCGTCGGGGGCGAGCGCACGTTTGAATTTTACACCTATGACAAACACGGTGTGTTAGCAGAATCCTCTGAGTTTCCCGCTGGAGAACGCCCGTCTCCTACCGTTTGCGTTGCATGCCATTACAATCCGGCGCTACGAACGATCTCGCGTTTCATGCCGGACTGAGCGTCAGACCAGCTACCAAAAATGGTAACTAATCTCTTCAGCCGTGGGAAAGCGCTGCCAAAAGGGCTGCAATTGACGTAAGGTCTTCAGCAAAATACAACGCATTTGCAAAACCGGATGAAGACGTGCTCTCAACCAACTGCCCTGCATGTGGCGCACAGTTACAGTTCAAGTCAAAGCTAACGGTGTCACTGTCTTGTGGTTATTGTAGTGCGCTGATCGTGCGCGACTCGAATGATATTCGCAATGCCGGCAAAATCGGTGCATTGCTCGAAGATACTAGTCCTCTGCAGCTTTATTCCACCGGTCAATCTCAACTCGGGCAATTTCAAACAATTGGCCGCTGCCAATGGTCTTTCGACGACGGATTTTGGAATGAATGGTTCATAAATTTCTCTACTGGAAAGTCGGGCTGGCTAGCAGAAGCGCAAGGCCAATATGTTGTTTGCGTCGAAGACAGCAGCACAAAATTACTTCCGTCACTTAAAAATCTCCGCGTCGGTCAAAACCTAAAAATTGGTAAAGACGACTTTTCCATCGATGATATTAAGAAAGCCACTCTAGCTGCGTTTGAGGGGGAACTCCCGTTCAGCCCCAGAAAAGGTGATAGCAAAACCATTGTCGATCTCAGCCGTGAAGATAGCTACGCCTGTATCGAATTTTCAGCGGATGGCGTGTCATGCTCGCGAGGCAGCGTCTTTGAATTTGACGAATTAAATTTTAAGAACCTAAGGCGCAGTCATGACCAATGATGACAGCGCGCCAACGCGTTTAAAATCGTCTGCCAAACAATTTTCCTGCCCGTCGTGCGGCGGCCTTATTCAAATACACGCTCTTGGTCAATCACTCAGTGCATCATGTGTCCACTGTCAAAGTATCATCGACGTCTCTAACTCGACTCTAAAGATTCTACAAGAATTCAAAGACAGTGCCGCAAAAATAGATTCAGAAATTAAGCTCAACAGCGTCGGAAATTTTCACAATACAAACTGGCGGTGCATTGGCATCTTGCTGCAGACTGATTCCACTGGTTACTGGAGCTGGCACGAACATCTATTATTTAGTCCGGAAAAAGGATTTCGTTGGCTAGTAGAAAACCGTGGTCATTGGACGCTATTTAAGAAAACTAAATACACGCCGAAAAAGACCTCCGGTGGGGTCCATGTCTATGCCAAAGACTACCAACACTACACATCGGACTCTTCTAAAGTTGAATGTGCGCTTGGCGAATTCAATTGGCGGGTAAAAGTCGGTGAAAGAGCGGCAATCAGAGACTATATCAATCCTCCAGAGATGGTTTCTGAATCGACCACAGCAAACGACGTCAACTGGCAAATCGGTGAATATTTGACTCCCGATCAGGTAAAGATTGCTTTTGCTTTAGAGAAAGATCTTCCTCGACCGCGAGGCATAGCACCAAACCAACCGTCGCCGCATAGGCAACGTTTGATGTCGATTTGGAAACATGCCGCTCTGCTTCTTGTATTGCTTACAGTATTTCAAATTGGTTTTGCTTGTGCCGCAAAAGAATCGTCAATTTTGATCGAGTCCTATGATGCAAACACTGAAAAAGCAAAAGCTGGGGATGTCGTTTCATTTGTATCGCAACCGTTTACACTGAGAGGCGGCGAAGGCAGCTTAGAAATCAAAAGCCAAGCTCCCGTTGCTAACAATTGGGTCGATGTTGGGCTAACACTGGTCAATACTGACACCCAACAAGCGTTCCAATTGGAGCAACAGATTAGTTACTACTATGGCTACAGCCACGGCGAATCCTGGAAAGAAGGAGCTGACTCTGTATCAACACTACTACCCGCTGTTCCCGACGGAACATATATTCTAAATATTGATGCTAGAAATCTCAAATCACAGCAACCGGCACGTCTAAACGTCGAAGTGAATCGCGATGTATTCTTCATGTCAAATTTCTGGTTAGCACTTTGCATTCTCTTTGTCTTCCCGATTTGGTCGGTCGTCATGCACCGCAGTTTTGAGACCTTAAGATGGGAAGACAGCGACCATGGTTCAACAAATGAATAAAACTTCGTGGGAGGCTTCAGAAGCAACGTGGCAAAACTTTACTTAGTATTCGGCGCGCTGTTAGTTTTTTTTGTTTCGTGGGCAAATTTTCGCGGATACGACATCGTCGATAACATTTTTCCAAAGGTCCAAACTGGACGTTATTCGAGATCAGGATTTTATTTTCATAAATAGCTAGGGAGACAACAATGGATCAGGCACTACTTTTTAAAAATTTTCTAGGATCAATGGTCTATTCCGGGATCGGCTTAGTGATCTACCTCGTTGGATTTGTGCTAGTCGACAAACTAACCCCTGGTAATCTATGGAAGGAACTTATCGAAGAACGCAATATGGCGATTGCCATCTTGATGGGATCGATTGCAATTGGAATCTCGCTGATCATTAGCGCAGCTATTCACGGTTAATCATCTAGCGCGAAAGAGTGCATCTTTGCAAAAGACCCTTTTATACTCCATATTTTTCGTCGCTATTTGCGGCCTGATTTATGAGCTGATTGCCGGAACGGTAGCTAGTTACCTTCTAGGTGACTCTGTGACGCAGTTTTCAACGATCATTGGCACCTACCTCTTTGCCATGGGTATCGGAAGTCATTTATCGAAGTACCTCGACCGCAATCTACTCAAAATGTTTGTAACAATCGAACTTTTGGTTGGCATGGTCGGCGGTTTTTCCGCAGCGATACTTTTTCTCCTCTTCGACTGGGTCGAACATTTTCGTATCTGTTTATACAGTCTAGTACTTGTGACCGGAATTTTAGTCGGCATCGAGATTCCGATTGTTATGCGCATCCTGAAAGAAAATCTGCCATTCAAGGATCTGGTCGCTAAGGTTTTTACATTTGATTATATTGGAGCGTTGTTTGCTTCACTGCTATTTCCACTGGTTCTTGCTCCCAAGTTAGGGCTGATCCGCACCTCATTTCTGTTTGGCATTATCAACGTCGCTGTGGCGATTTGGGCCATTCAAGCATTTAAAGACGAACTTAAAGGTCGAACGGGACTTCTCAGTTCGGGCCTTACATGCTTATTCCTGCTGGTTGCAGGCTTTGTCGGATCTGACCATCTGCTAGCCTGGAGTGAAACCAACATCTATCAAGGCAATGTCATCTATTCGAAATCGTCACCATACCAGCGGCTGGTTTTAACAAAAGACGCAAATGAGTTGCGTTTATTTTTAAACGGCAACCTCCAGTTCAGTTCAAGGGATGAATACCGCTATCACGAAGCGCTCGTTCACCCTCTGGTTAGTCAACACAAACTACGAGGCAAAGTACTTATTCTTGGCGGAGGGGACGGCCTTGCAGCGAGAGAACTGCTAAAGTATCCAGACGTCGAGTCCATCACCCTGGTCGATCTTGACAAAGAATTAACCGATCTTTTCGCCTCCCAAGAAATACTAATCGACCTAAACAGAGATTCTTTGAAGTCGCGCAAGATGACGGTAATCAATGATGACGCGTTTACCTGGCTGCGAAAAACCAACCAAGTATTTGATCTCGTTATCATTGACTTTCCAGATCCGTCGAATTTCTCCTTAGGAAAGCTCTATTCGACAGCTTTCTACAGCCAACTTAGAAGCCATCTGCATCCAGAGGGTGCATTCGCGGTGCAGAGCACATCGCCAGTGGCAGCTAGAAAATCATTCTGGTGTATAGTGGAAACAATCGAAGACGCAGGCTTCATCACCACTCCCTATCATGCCTATGTCCCTTCCTTTGGCGAATGGGGCTATATCATCGGCAGTTTCTCTGAGCCAGTATTTGACCGGGCAGTTTACCCCGAAGGTTTAAAATTTCTATCTGCTGAAGTAATGAAAACAATGCTGGTCTTTCCGCCCGACATGGCGCGTATCGAGTCCGGCGTCAACCGCTTGAACAACCAAATCCTGGTGCGACACTTCGAATCCGAATGGTCCGAATATGCTCACTAGCACGAGACGAAAATTTCTTGGCAGCGTGGGAGTCCTCGGCGGAGTAATCGGGTCATTGGCTTTTTGGTCCAAAAAAAGCCGAGCACTTGATCGCATTAAAATCTCAATTGCTGGGCCAAATGTTTCAGCGGGTCATCATAAATTCAATCCAGATCAAACATTAGCATCAACCAAACAACACGGCATAGTCATCGCTGGTGGTGGAGTCGCCGGTCTCTCTGCAGGTTGGTGGCTAAAAAAAAGCGGTTTTACCGACTTCGTCATCCTCGAGCTCGAACATGACGCTGGCGGCAACGCCCGAGCAAAGAGCAATGAGATTTCGCCCTACCCATTAGGGGCGCACTATATCCCTATGCCAGGTCCGGAAGCCGTCTACCTAAGGACTCTCTTTGAGGACATGGGCATCATCAAAGGTTACGACGCCGCAGCACTGGCGATCATCGATGAATTCGCCGCTTGCCATACGCCAAAGGAGCGCCTTCTTAGCCAAGGAGTTTGGCAGGAGTCGATTATCCCTAATTTGGGTGTCCAGCAAACTGAACTCGACCAAATTCAAGCATTTCAAGAGTTCGCGACATCTTTCGCTGGCAAGAAAGGCAAGGATGGTCGCTACGCCTTTGCCTCGCCTGCGGCTTTGTCATCAAAAGACCCAGAATTTACAAAATTTGACGGCATGTCGGTGCAAGAACTTTTAAACTCCAAGGGAATGGATTCAAAGCATCTAGCCTGGTATCTCAACTACTGCTGCCGAGATGATTTCGGCTCCAATCTTGAAAAAACATCCGCATGGGCATTACTGCACTACTTCAATGCTCGTCATGGCAACGGCGGCGAAATTGTAACCTGGCCTGATGGCATCGGCCATGTTGTCTCATACTTGACCGACTATTTGAAAGACCACCTCATAACGGGAGCAGCCGTTAAAGATATTTCGCAAAATAAGCATGAAACAAAAACAGTATACCAGTTGTCAGAAAAAGGTTCTTTCGGTGCGCCGATTGACTCGTACGCTTTTGAATCAAAGGCTGTGATTTGCGCCTTGCCACAATTTGTCTGCGCCCGCGTCATCGCCGAGCGGCGGCAGCAACGGCCAAAATTTTTAGATGCGTTTAGTTACAGTCCCTGGTTAGTCGCAAACATTAAAATAAACGATATAAAAGCCCTTGCTGCGGGAGTGCCGGTCTCGTGGGATAATGTTTCTCAAAACAGTCACTCCCTCGGCTATGTCGTTGCGAATCATCAAACTTTGAATGCGGTACCTGGACCAGTAAACATCACTTATTACTTGCCAGTGACTGAGATTGAGCCACATGTCGCCCGTGCTGCTCTCTTTGATATGCCGCTTGAATCATGGCGAAACCATATTGTAAAAGACCTATCAGCGATGCATCCGACCATTGCCGGTTCTATCGCGGCAATCGAAATTTGGCTATGGCCACACGGTATGATTAGACCAACACCGGGCTTCATTACAAGTACCGATCGCCAGGAAGCTTTAAAGCCTCTTGGTAGGATTCATTTTGCTCATTCTGATCTCAGTGGCATGTCACTCTTTGAAGAAGCTCAGTACCAAGGTGTTCAAGCAGCGATTAAGGCACTACAACGATCCAGGCATGAGGTATGACTGGGTCTAAGCAACAGCCCTGGATCAGAAACGCTGCGTTCGACAGCGCGCTAATTTTAGCTCCGGCGTTTATCGCCGTAATCGCCGCCCTTCTTTGGCATGCCTACGCGCCTACAAACGAAACGCCTCCATGGGTTTGGCTGCTGCTAGTCGTCGGGATTGATGTCGCGCATGTTTATAGCACGCTTTTTAAAACCTACTTCCGAAGCAGTGAGTTTGCCGCGCGCAAAAGTCTTTTCTTAACAATTCCGGTTGCAGTCCTGGTTGTTGGCATTCTTCTTTTCAGCACAAATGCCGTCTTGTTTTGGTCTATACTCGCCTACGCGGCAGTGTTTCATTTCGTTCGTCAACAATACGGTTTTCTACGGATCTATAGTAGAGCAGAAAAACTTCAACGGCCTTTGTTAGTGAACATCGATAAACTAATGGTCTACGGGTGCACTGTTCTTCCTGTTATATGGTGGCACTTAGCCGGCGACAGAACTTTCAATTGGTTGATAAAAGGCGATTTTCTTATTACCGCCAACCCCGAACTCGCCGCCATGATTTTAATTTGCCTTTACGCCACATGGGCGATATGGTCGCTGAAAGAATGCTGGGTGATTTTTTCCACGAAATTTATAAACCTGCCGAAAGTACTGATCGTCCTTGGCACGGCTCTCTCTTGGTATTTTGGCATCGTGCACTTTAACTCCGATGCTGTGTTTACAATCACTAACGTAGTTGCACACGGCATACCTTATCTTGGCCTTGTTTGGATGACAGAACAGCAGGATAAGCATCATGCTCAACGATTCATCGAGCATGGACCGAATATACAAACTGTACCGCGTCTAAAGATATCAATTACGGCAATGCTTCCCCTAATTATTGCTCTAGCTTGGTTTGAGGAAGGTCTTTGGTCTGGTCTAATTTTTAAAGAGCACGGATTGTTTTTTCCTGGCTTTGACGCTTTACCACATATCAGCAACCACCTAATTTTATCTATAGCAGTTCCGTTATTGGCTGTTCCGCAGGCAACTCACTACATCATCGATGGTTTTATCTGGAAACAGAAGTAGTCTTATAATACCTCTTTTCTATAGAACCTCCCGGCAGGTGCAGGGTATACTCCGCTCATGGAAACTATTATCTCAATAAAAAATCTAAATAAAGTTTTTGCAAGCGGCTTGCAAGCATTGAAAAACATTAATCTCGACATTAAGCGTGGCGAGATTTTTGCGTTGCTCGGACCAAACGGTGCCGGCAAGACCACACTGATCAGCACAGTTTGCGGGATCGTTAATCCTACGAGTGGATCTGTCACAGTCGATGGCCATGATATTCTAAAAGACTATAAAGCTGCGCGCTCCTTGATCGGACTAGTTCCTCAAGAACTCACCACCGACGCTTTCGAATCTGTATGGAATACCGTGTCTTTTTCCCGCGGTTTATTTGGCAAACAAAAAAATCCGGCGTTGATCGAAAAAGTCCTGAGCGACCTTGCACTTCTGGGTAAGAAAGATTCCAAAATCATGACCTTGTCAGGCGGTATGAAGCGCCGGGTCATGATTGCAAAGGCTTTATCACATGAGCCGAGGATTCTGTTTCTCGATGAGCCAACTGCCGGCGTCGATGTTGAACTGCGAAAATCAATGTGGCAGCAAGTGCACGCGCTAAGAGATAGCGGTGTCACAATTATTCTAACGACCCACTACATCGAAGAAGCCGAAGAAATGGCTGATCGGATCGGGGTAATCAATAAGGGCGAACTGATTCTCATCGAACAGAAAAAAGAGCTGATGAAGAAGCTTGGCACTAAGCAACTAACATTTGATCTTCAGACTCCTATTCAGAATGTTCCGTCCTCGTTAGCAGCTTATAAACTAGAACTCTCTGCTAGTGGTGAAAAACTCGTCTACACCTATGACGGTGCCGTCGAAGACAACGGCATCGCCGGCATCATAACTAAAATGGCTGCGTCAGACATCAAATTTAAAGACCTTTACACACACCAAAGCTCTCTAGAAGACATCTTTGTCGGGTTGTTGCATAAATCATGAATATACAAGCAATTAAAGCAATCTATTCTTTCGAAATGGCGCGCACCTGGCGCACCGTGTTTCAAAGTATCGCCTCGCCGGTGATTTCAACTGTTCTTTACTTTGTGGTTTTTGGATCTGCTATTGGATCACGCATCGCTGAAGTTGAAGGCATTAGCTACGGATCGTTTATTGTTCCCGGCCTTATCATGCTTTCAGTCCTGACTCAGAGCATCTCCAACGCCTCGTTCGGCATTTATTTTCCAAGGTTTAGTGGGACGATTTACGAAGTGTTATCCGCCCCTATTTCCTACTTTGAAATCCTTATTGGCTATGTCGGTGCCGCGGCAAGTAAATCCATTATTGTTGGTGTTATCATCCTAGCGACGGCTGGACTTTTTGTTCCTATTGAAATCAAACATCCATTTTTGATGTTCGTTTTTCTCATACTCACCTCTGTTACCTTTAGTTTGTTCGGATTTATTATCGGCATCTGGGCAGACGGTTTTGAAAAATTGCAGATTATTCCGATGTTAATCGTTACCCCCCTAGCTTTCTTAGGCGGAAGTTTCTATTCCATAAAAATGCTTCCGCCTTTTTGGCAAAACGTTTCCATGATAAATCCGGTGGTTTATTTGATAAGCGGTTTTCGCTGGAGCTTCTTTGAATCCTCAGACGTCTCGCTGGCAGTCAGTTTGACAATGATCGCCGTGTTTCTCGGAGGCTGTATCGCTATCGTTGGCTGGATTTTTAAAACCGGCTACCGCCTGAAAAACTAAGATCCAATCTGCCGGTCGAGGAGAATAAAGACGACTGCATAGTGGGTCATTGCACCCGCGATGACGAACATATGGAAATATTCGTGATAGCCGAAAACCAACGGGTAATGATTCGGCTTTTTAACAGCGTAAATCACAGCTCCAATTGTATAGAGACACCCTCCGGCAGCAATAAGGAGGACGATGAGTAAGCCTGCTGTGCCGTATATCTGCGGCGTTACCGCTACCCCAACCCAACCAATAGCGACATACATCCCTGCCTTCAGCCACTTTGGGGCCCGCTTGACCGCTAACTCAAGGAAAATACCAACAACAGTAGCTCCCCAGACTATGGCTAGAACTTTCAGTGCTGTCGAAAGCTCCAAGGTCAGGAGCATAACCGGAGTGTATGTACCACTGATCAGAAGATAGATAGAGGAGTGGTCGCAGCGCCGCATCAGCTCCCTAGCTTTTGCGCCCCACTGCACACGGTGATAGAGGGCACTTGTTCCTAACAGCAACGAAACACTGGCGACGAAAATCGCAACGGCAGCTGTAATCTGCTGCGACCGATCAGACTCAGCACTTTGCATCCAGGCGAAATATATCAAAGCGAGGCCGGTAAAAATGCTGACAAAGAAAGCATACTGGTGCGAAACGCCGCGCCACCTTGGTTTCGGAGGTAATGGTTTTCCGCTAGCAGTGATCGGCGATTCGCTGTTTGACGTAGTAATATTCTGACCTTTCAAGGGACGCAGATAAAAAAATAGAAGCCGGCAATCAGGATTCTGATTGCCGGCTTCTCATCCGGCAAGGACTAAATGAGCCTTTGATCAGTTATTCAAGGTGAACTTTTTACTTTTGCGTCCGGCTTGATCTGATTCGCAACGCTGACGTTGGCGAGTTCAGGCAAGGTCAGACCGCCAAATGGACGGTTAGCAAGCAGTTGGACGTAGTCGGCTGAAAGCCTAAGTGCTTCCTGCATATGAAAGTCTTCTGTTATGGAAAGCTCTTTGTCTTCATCATCCATCTCTTCTTTCGGAGGAGTGCCTTTCTTATCATCTTTTTTAGCATCTGGCTTTGTTCCAGCTTTCGCTGTTTTAGCGTCAGCCGCCGCCTCTTCTTTCAGGCTAACTTTCGAACGTGAGTCGGTGCCTTTTTTAAATTCAGCAATCGCTTCAAATACTTTTTTAAAGCCTTCATCTTTGCCGACGCGTTCCTTACTGCGGTCTGCTAGTTTTTTGATAATGTCTGGATTTACGTGCGGAAAGGTCTTGTAAGATGACGTTTTGATTTTTTCCCATGGCAAAGCGTAATCATAGTGCTTTTCACCGATTTCAAACTCATCCATGAGGTCTGGGAAGACTATGTCGGATTCTACACCTTTAAGCTGAGTACTCGAACCGCTTGGTCGGTAAAACTTCGAAATCGTAACTTTGATAGCACCAAGTTTCTCGTCGATATCATTTAAATTCTGAACAGTACCCTTACCAAAGGTATGGGTATCACCAACAATCAATCCGCGGTTGTAGTCTTGAATCGCGCCAGCGAAGATTTCACTCGCACTTGCCGACTGACGGTTGATCATAACAACTAAAGGACCTGAGTAGTGTGTTTTTTCGTCTTCGTCAGCTTGGACAAAAATTTTGCCGCGGTTGTCTTTGATTTGCACGACCGGACCTTTATCAAAAAAGTGACCCGCGATATCGATACTTTCGTCGAGGGATCCACCACCGTTTGAGCGAAGATCGACAATCACACCGTCGACATTGGCAGCAGTTAGCTTTTTGATCTCGTTTAGCATGTCGCGGCTAGAGCTTTTGAAGGTTGCATCACGGTTTTGGCGTCCTTCAAAGTCGATGTAAAATGAGGGTAAATCAATGACGCCGATTTTCAATGTTCTCTTAGTCTCCTTCGATTCATCTACAAGCACTTCGTAAATTTTTGATTTAGCTGCGCGGTCTTGCAACTGAACCTGCTCACGAATAATTGGAACGATAATCTGAGCCGTCTTGCCACTTTCTTCACGCGCAAGAGTTAAACGAACTTCCGTTCCGCGAGTTCCACGAATAAGTTTTACAACTTCACGCAGATCCATATCGATAACATCTACTGAAGCATCGCTGCCTTGAGCTACTGCGATAATCTTATCATCAACTTTGACTTTGCTTGTTTTGGCAGCAGCTCCACCTGGTACCAAACTCTGAATGATTGTAAATCCGTCATCACTCCTTAGAACCGCGCCGATCCCTTCTAAAGAAAGACGGGTTGAGATGCGAAAATCTTCTAGTTGCTCCGGTGACATGTAGTCAGAGTGCGGATCCATGCTCAAAGAGAAGCCGTTAAGAAAAATCGAATACATATCATCTGAAGAAAGTTCTTTTTGGCGTTTGGCAGCAAGGTCATAACGTTTATGCAGCTTTTCTCGGCCTTTGTTTACATCAGCAAGAGTTGATTTCATTTGCAATAGTTGGAACTTCACTCTCTGGCGCCAGCGCTCACTGATCTCTTCAGTCGTTGCCGCGAACTCCATTTTCTTCCGGTCGATATCCATATATTCATCGACTGTAAAGTCGTGTTTAGCATCGATTGCTTGAGCAATTGTTTTTTGACGCTCAAAGAAACGCTTTGAATAAACCTTCATCACTTCATCAAGCGCTGAGCAATTTGCATCAGTGATCATATCATCTAGTTTTGTCGCGTATTTATCTTCAAGGGCTTTCACGTCAGCCTTAAGGAAGTAAACTTTTCCCGGGTCCCAAGACTTAATAAAGTTGTCTAGCGTCCTGCGACTCATCTCGTCATCAAAGCTAGAGTTTGCAAAATGCATCTTTAGGTACAAACCAATAAGATGACGAACTTCCTGACAGTTAAGTGCAGCTGCGGGTGTACTAAACGAAATGAAGAGCACACCTAAAAGTCCAAGGACCAGCGCGTTCCATCTGAAAGTTTTTGCAAATCTTTTTTCGGCCGACATTCGGATCTCCTAGAAGTGATGACATAACTCTATATAGTATTGTTCGTCAGGTCAGGTAACAATCTCAAGGGCTGTGTTTTATGGATTTTAACAAATATGTGATCTTTCCACTATAAACAGTCTAGATTAGCATTGAGTGAGAATACTTTGCCCAGGCTCAGCCAGCCGACCCTATCCAAGTTTTTTACCATAAGCCTATAAGTTTTAGCGGATTATAGCCGATGAAGGAGTGAGGACGATGGTGTTCTTATACTTCTGATTTTGGAAAACGTTTTGACAACATCTGTGCAAAAAAGAAGAGCTTTTTGGCTAGTAGACATGGTGACTGCCCGTATGCGCGACCGTGCGCTGCTTCTGCATGCGCAAGGCATCGAAGTTCAATTCTTCTCAAACACTGAGTCTTTCCTAAAAGAACTTGATAGCAAACGCGCAGGTATCATTATCGTCTCTGATCATGACACCATACTTGCTACTGAAAAAGTTCTGACGATGTTGATGAATACGCCTGAAATTCAAGGCGCAAAGATGATTTACAGCAGTTCCATCGACCACAATGAACTGCGTATGTTTGCAGCTGGTCTTGGGTTTCGTGACATTGTCCCTGCGGATCTTGAAGATAGGCAGTGGCTGCACCGTATTCGCTTTGCTGCCGCTTGTAAGCCGATTGATTTTCAACAACCAGCTATTCAAACATCAATGCACCAAATTTCAGCACTGACTCTTCCGGCGAGACTTGTTTGGATTGCCAAAGACACAATCCGTCTAGAATGTCGCGCTAGAGCACCAATTGGCTCGTCGTTCGTGCTGTCCGGAGCGTTAGCAGATGCTTTTGGCGTCAGCAACATCCATCTAACTGTACGGTCCAATACAAGGTCAAACTTACTCTACCGTTTTTCCGATGCATTGATTTGCGAATGGTCGGTGCCAGCATCAGCAAAAGATCGGACCAAAGAAATACTGCGTCAGATCTCCGCAGAGGACCCTGGTCCTAGATGCCGTATCTTTGTCGCTATTCAAAACACAAGCCTTAGAAAAGAACTGCTCACTCAGTTCGACGATCCTAGATTCGAAATCTCAACAGCGCTGCAAAAAAACAACATCGCTAACGATCCCAAATTCTTTTCACCAGATATGGTGTTGATTGAAAGCTCGCTCTGCTCGTCACGAGATGACCAATTTGGCACTATGATGCGCCACCTTCCGGAACACACAGCGGTCGCCATCTTCGGTAAGCTCGATAACTTTTCCTCGATCAGAACAAAATACGCCCCGCGTACTATCATCACTATGAACTCTGTACCGAAAGACATCCGCACATCAGCACTCAATCGGTTCATGCCCATCCGGCAAAAAATTGACGATTTGGCTGTAATCGGCGGTTCATATATCCCTTCTGAAAACCAGATGTCTCTCGGCGAAATCAGCTTCTCGACCCGATTGACTCGTATTCATCCTACTGCAATCACACTTGGATTACCGTTTCCGGTTGCTAACTTTGCACTCGCGCGCGTTGATTGCCCTTACATCAGAAAGGGCACTGGCAGAAACCTGATCGTCAAAGTCACGAACGTCTACCGCAGTACTGCCGATCAATCATTAAAGTATTCCTATATTGCTGAAGGCTACCTGGCCGATGCGTCTCCAGAAGAACAGAGACTGCTAGCAGATACTATCGTGACAACCCAGGCTGATGCGTTAAAAATGTTTCAGCCTGAAACAAAACAAAAACAAGAAATCAGCTTTTACCGTATTCCAGTCGCTGTACCACCACCTCCAAGTAAACGCGACCAACCGATGATTCCACTGCGGGCAGGTCCTTACGAGGCCGAAGTAACGAAGCCGAAGTCAGTACCAGAACCAGTACCAATTCCGGTCCCTAGGCCGATTGTCGCTGTCGTTGCGCCAGCGGCAAGTCAAAGTGTCGCAAAAAAAGACGAAGGTCAGTTCTTTGTTCAGGAGACGGCTATTACCGCTATCGGAGCTGTATCAGGCGATAGTTTTGCCGCCGGAAGCGCCTCCAGACAGCAGCAGCAGCAGCCATTCCAAGACAAAGATTTTGTAAAATTAGCTCAGCGCTTCGCGGAACCTGCTATCGATCTCGAAGATGAGCGGAACGATTTCAAAGATGAAGTTGGACCAATGATTGAGGCGGCAGGCGAAATCAGAGACGACTTCGTTCAAGGACTGAAGGAAGGCGTTCAATCAGATGTCTTCAAATCAATTGTCTCAATATTTTTTACCGTTCTAGCATTGGTCGTTGGCCTATGGCTCATCGCCAATCACGTTGCTCCAGCTTGGGAACGGTCCGGGTCTCAGTACAGCGAAGGTCTAAAAGAGCTTGCGCCGAAACTGCGTGATAAAAACAAAGCGCCCGCCAATACAGATTAACAACAAATGCTAGCCAGCTTTTCAAGAGGACATTGGTGATTTTTTTCCCATTTTCTCAAAACAAAAATGCGTCGCCTGCAGAGACTTCGTCTTTTAAATCATCATTTTTTTTCTGTAGATCAACGTCTGAATCGAGTTGGAGATTAAAATTTATTTTCAAAATTTGACCGTCGACCGAAAACGTAACAACTTTGCTACTTGATACCAAATGGAAACCCTTACCAGCGGTAACAACAGGGGTGCCCATCGTGCAGTCCACTCCGTAGCTACGCAGAATCCGTTTCAAATTGCCGACGATTTGATTGGCAATTTCACCGATCCAATCCGTGTGGTCAGAAATATCGAGGTCCTTTTTCATTTCTCGAAGAGGATTTGTTGCAGCAACAGCTGAGGGTTTACACTCAACAATGAGAGCAGCTTTTATTTTTTCACCCGAAAATCCAAGCGCCGAAGACAGCAAATCACTTTCGGCTTCAAAAGTTACGCTCGTTCCCTCTCCTAAGTTCACGATATTAACTATCCCAGCAGAGCGAAAAACTCTTCCGCAGCTTCTATAACTAGCGAAACAACCGGTTCAGACAATGGTTTACTCCATTCTGGGTACGTGAGGAGAACTGGTAACAGTTAATTTGTGTTGCGAAGGTCGCATTCTTCTTTGTTTGCACAGTGCCCAAACAAATCTAATCGGTGCGCTTTGAGTTCAAACTTATGTGCTGTCGCGATGCGCTCTTGGAGTTTTTCGATCTCTTCATTTTCAAACTCAATCACCAAACCACATTTCAAACAGATCAAGTGATCATGATGTTCGCCTGGCATATTGACTTCGTAGACATGCCTGCCGTTGACGAAGGACTTCTGCTCAACGAGGTCGGCCTCAGAGAGGAGATTTAAAGTTCTATAAATAGTAGCGAGACCAATATTGTGTCCGGCTTTGCGCGCAGCGTCGTGTAGCTCCTCAGCGGAGATGTGGTTGTTCATCTTCAGGAAGAGCTCGATGAGCTTACGTCGCTGCTGGGTTTGCTTTAAGTTTTTGTCCGAAAGATAGGAATCAAGAGCATCCCAAAACCAGCGGTATGATTCCCTGCTGGACTGACTTTTTGCTTTGTTTTTTTCCATGCTCAACAGGTCCATACCGTGTCCGGAATTCCGGTATCTATGTTAAAATATTAGTAACATTGACCATGGTTTAGACGTAGAGGTCAAGGATGGAATGCGACTATAATGGTATTTTCTCCCGGTGCCCTTGCTCTATATAGCCGAGATCATAGGAAGATTCGAGGCCTGCAATGCCGCCAGCAATGCCGGTTGTTTATAAAAATTTGGCACGGAATGAGCAATAGACTCTAGCATAGAAGAAATACACCGTGCCGTTTACTATATAGAGATGTTCTAAACAGAGTTTGGAGGCGACCGTGAAAAGCAGAGTATGGGCAACAGCCATCGTATTGATGACCATTACCACAGCTATTTCAAGCTGCCGCAGTGCGCGTCGCGGCGTGCGGGTTGGATCCGAAGCAGCACAATTAGAAGTCAGTTTGGTCGGCATGGCCGCAGAAGATGCCGGCAAGACCAACTGGATATATGAACTTTCTGGTTGCCTACCGCCAATGAACGGCGAGCTTAGCCCAACCAACACCGTTATGTTTACTGCAATTGGATTAAAGGCAGGTCTTGAAAATTGCCAGATGCGAGTCAAATCGACCCAACCAAGCCCAAGCATCAAATTTATTGAAGGCTCAGAACCAAACGTTCTTTATTGGTCCCGCTCCATGATCATCAGCCAAAATGCAGCAGGCAAATTAATCGCAGACGCTTCCCTGCAAAAGCTGTTTGAAAACATCGTACCTGCTGACGCCCGCAAAACATTTACGCTAAGCATTCCTGTTTCTTTTTCGAAAGCAGAGAACGAATCAGTTATTACCGCTACTCTAAAGTGCTCTCCCGACATTGCTAATATTGGTACGTTTACGCGCGTGGATGCAACCAAAGGCAATATCGATTTCAAACTTCCGATCGAAGCTGATATCGCTTACTCTTGCAGTGAGTTATTCATTCACGTCAGTGGTGATCCATTGAAATATAAAGGCGAGTTTGTTGGTGACGCCGGCAAATTCACCGGTAGCGCAGATAAGAGCGTAAAGTTGCAAAGTCTAAACGTGATCTTGCAAGGCCAGGAACCGATCAAGCCTGATCCCGCTGTAGAGAAAGTAAAAGTCGGCACAACCAATGCCGGTGAATGCAACAAAGAAGGCAAAGTTTTTAATGTCGCTACAGGCGAATGCAAATAGTTTAGAGTTGGCCCGCAAATAAATACTTCGTTCCTTTGAACGATAGCTCAAGTTTATCCCCAAGACGCACCGGACCTACGCCTTTCGGAGTTCCGGTGAATATTATATCTCCCTGCTCCAATGGATGCAGCCGGATCAGCGTCGTTAGCATCGCCTCAACGTTGAAAAGCATCATCGCCGTCTGGCCAGACTGCCGAACATCACCGTTCACCTTTAGCTCGAACTCAATGCTCTTTTTGAAATCCAATGCACTCTTCTCAATAAATGCAGAGACAATCGCGGACCCACGAAAGCTCTTCGCCCGCGTCCAAGGCAGACCCTTCTGTTTCATTTCTGTTTGTACCTCTCGCCTCGTTAAATCAAGTCCGAGCGCTAAGTGTGATACCGCATCCCAGTTGCAGTCTTTTGGGTCTTCGATCCTCTTGCCTATATATAGAACTAACTCAGCCTCGTGGTGAAAGGTCTCCTCGGGAAAGGCAATCACCCCGGCGTCGCCCAATCCTCTTAGGCAAGCACCAGACTTCAGAAAAACAACCGGCTCGTCTGAGAGCGGGTTATTAAGTTCAGCGGCATGTTCCGCGTAGTTACGACCTATGCAGTAGATATTCTGCGCAGTACCGCGGCCCCCAGAGAGAAACTCAATCTGCTTTACCATGTCTTTTTACCTTAGAAATAAGCAAGTTGCGTCGACGGTATCCAACTCAGCAACGCAGGGCAACAGCTCTTTCGCGCCGTGCTACCTTTTTCAAGCGGATTATTATTAAAATATATCAATACTTTTAATAAGTTATTAAAATATTATAAAATATAGTTGCATATTAATAAAACCTATAGTATCTATTAAACAACTACCCACCTCCCCAGGGTTGGTAGTTAAAACCTGAAGTTGTTGTTGTTGCCCTTACCCCCGTTGTTGTTGTTGTGGAGATCCTATCTATGTCAAAGCTGTCCAATTACCTCGTGTCATCTTCAATCCTCTGGGTCTGCAATCTAGCGCTCCCATCTGTTGCATTGGCTTCTGGCCTAAATGAATCAGATATCAGCCAAGTTGCTACTCAACTGCCATCAGAAACAAAGACTGAAATAGCAGCTACCGCCACCCCAGTTGTTGAAACAAAAAACTTCATCAGCGACGGATCTGTTATTCCTCTTGAAAATCTTGGCATAACTATCGCACCTCCTGCGAATTGGGAAATCGTCACCAACGGCGGCACACTATCAGTCGTTATGCGTGAACAAAGAGAACCAGCTCCAGCATATGAAAAACCGAAATACCAAAGAAATATCACCGTCGCAGCGATCCATAAATCTTCACCAATCGATGAACAACGCGCTGTCGAACTTAAAGCAGAATTGATCAAAAATTTCAGTTCAGATTTACTGGTAACTAACTTCACGATCCTTGAGCATAAATTCTTCGATTATCGCGGCAAAAATGACGGCCTAATGATTTACAGCAATCTTAATGTCGGTGAATACCCGATGATGCAAATGCACGTGCTAGTATCTGGCGAGCAGAAACAATTTCTATTGACCTATACTGACCTAGCTGAACGATTCTCTGATAGCACCGTTGGATTCTACGAAAAAGCATGGGCAAGTATGGTTTCTACACAAGTCACTGGTCTTTCTCCGAACAGAATGGATACCTACATGCGTTACGGCGCACTTGCTGGTGGTGTGTTCATGTTCGGTCTAGTTGGCATGTTGTTCCGTCGCAAAGCTACGAAGCATGATTATTCTTCTGACGCAGATCAATTGATGGATAACGGCGACGCGCCAACCACAAGCATGATCTCAACTATGCACGGCGGCTGGAAACTAGCTGACGGCGACTTCAGCGGCGACGACTTCGCATTTAGCAGCCACGCTACAGTTAACCTTCGCACTAAACAAACCGAATACGTTTCTAACTACTAATTCGATTGCCCGCTAAAAAGCGGGAGGATCATCACGCAACTTGGCCGACAGTATAAAAACTGTCGGCCATTTTTTTGTCTGCTCGCTACTGAGGCATTCCGAGAACGTCAGATGAACTTTTGAAGCGCTAAGTTAAAGAGGAAGATTCCACTTCCAATGATCAGTCATTCGACCTGATTGAACAGCTTTCAGGTGGTCATGCAGCTTTCCTAAATGCGGACCAAAGCCGGAAGAATCTGAGATCGTATAAACCTTATCTCCGCGGACGATTCTATTGATCGGAGAGATAACAACAGCAGTCCCGCAAGCACCGACTTCAGTAAATGAACTAATTTCCGTAAATGGCACGACGCGACGCTCGACTATATAACCCTCGTGTTCAGCAATCGCCATTAAAGACATATTAGTGATACTTGGGAGAACAGCCTGAGATGATGGTGTGACGTAGCGACGATCAGCTGTGATGCCGATAAAATTCGACGTGCCGAACTCTTCAATATACTTTTGCTCTGCCGAATCTAAATAGAGAACAATTGGGAAGCCGCGATCTATCGCTTGCTGACCTGGGTAAAGACTTGAAGCATAATTGCCAGCGACTTTTACATTCCCGGTGCCGCGTGGTGCCGCGCGGTCGTATTCTTCTGATACAAAGGCAGTGATCGCTTTAACGCCTTCTTTATAGTAGTTACCGACAGGTGTCACGAGAATGATAAACGTATATTCTTTTGCCGGACTAAGTCCAACTTCGGCTCCACTGCCAAACAACAGCGGTCTGATATATAGCGATCCACCGGTAGATGACGGGGGAACCCATTCACTATTTGCTTCAACAACTCTTTTGACAGCATCCAAAAATAGTGCTTCTGGCACTTCGGCCATCATCACCCGTTCTGCAGTCCGTGCTAATCTTTTTGCATTTTCTTCTGGGCGGAAAATATGAATCTGACCTGATTCATGGCGAAAAGCTTTTAAGCCCTCAAATCCTGATTGACCGTAATGGAGACCTGTTGCAGCTACGTGGATTTTTAGATAAGGATCTTTTTCCAAAGTACCTTTATCCCAAACACCATTCTTCCACTGGTATCTAATATGGCAGTCTGTTTGAATGTAACCGAATCCAAGTGTGTCCCAGTTAATCTTAGTCATTCCTGCAGCTCTCCCGGTCCATCGGCTGATCTCTTGCGAAATTATGTCTACCAGGTGCCGTTACTATTTAAAATGGTTCCCTCATCAAAAGTTATAAACACCTGATATCAAAGAATTTTAATGTGTGCGAAAATATGATACATAGACATGTACAAATGATTTTTTAGGTGGTGAAAATTTCCGTTTACCAAACAAAGCTTCTGGTACTGATTCCGTTGCTCATCGCAGTCGGCAGCTGCATCACGTCGGAGAAAGACGAGGATGCCGAAGCGAAAATTCCCCGTGTCAGTGTCGAACAAGCTAGAAGACTAATTCCTGCAAAAGTTAATGACCGCTCTGGCTGGGCAACAGATATTATTGCAGCACTTGTAACGGCTGAACGGAAACCAACAAAAGAACGCGTCTGCGCTGTCATCGCCGTTATTGAGCAAGAGTCGGGGTTTCAGGTCGACCCTGCGGTTCGCAATCTGCCCAATATTGTCAGAGCAGGCTTACTTGAAAAATTACAAAAACTCGGCCCTCTCGCTGAGGCGGCACTGGCAGCCCTCCTTACTGGCAAAGCACCCGGTAGCGATGTACCATTTTCAAAGAGAATCGAACAACTGCGCACCGAAAAAGATCTCGATAAACTTTATCGCGACATTGCTGCGGCTTACCGCAATAAGGCACCGGGAACCTATTTCGTATCTTCCGCACTTTCAAGGCTGTTAGGAAAAGGCGGCTTTGACGACTGGAATCCAGTGACAACTGCAGGATCGATGCAGGTAAAGATTTCTTTTGCAGAAACATTAGAAGTGTTCAAAGATCTCAGCAGCGAAGAGTTGCGGGAAAAACTCTACACCAGGGCTGGTGGCATTGAAGCAGGTACCTCTCGCCTGTTTCACTATGAAGCCTCCTACGACAAGCAGATCTACCGGTTTGCCGACTACAATGTCGGAGTTTACGCCTCAAGAAACGCAGCATTTCAAAGCATGCTGACCGATCTCACAAAGCAAAAGTTAGTTCTTGATGGTGATTTATTAGCTTACCGTTCCAACGAGCGGCCAAATGGCGTCGATACAAATAGTCTAAAGGCCATGCTCGCTTTTGCAAATGACAATGATCTTTCAGAGCACGAAGCACGAATGGCTGCTGGTCGAGAAAAGACTGAAGATTTCGAAGAGACTAAGATGTGGGAAAAAGTCCGTGAAACCTGGGAAGAGCATAAAAGTAAAAAACCGTCGTATGCTGTCATACCCACGGTTCAATTGAGTTCACCTAAGTTAACTGGTAGCAGGACAACAGCTTGGTTTGCTAAGAGTGTCGACCGCCGCTACCAGAGCTGTATTAAGAAATAGATAGCCAAATTACCGCGCTAACGCAGCTGTTCCAAAGATAGCCTTCAAGTCTTGGTCATTGAATGTTAAGCCGGCACCAACGAAGTAGTTAACTTCTTTGTTGGCCTTGCCTGTCTCTGGATCTGTTCTCGTTGGATCATCGATACCACCCAAGATATACACGTGATTGTAGAACAGCACGCTGGCATAGGTCTTCAAGTGAGCACTGCGACGAACGGTCTTATCACGCGTATCGAAATCAAACGCTTCGAACGTGAAACGCAAACGGTCGCGGAAGAGATAATAGTCACCGGCAAAGCCGCCAGAGGTTTCAAATAGACCGACTCTGGCTGTGAAGTTATACCAGCGCTTTGCCACCTGGAGGTTGAATTTAAGTGCTTTCTCTGTTTTCACTCGCTCAGTAACCGTTGTAGAGGCTGGTTCATCATCATCGCCAGGAGTGCTTTCAGTAACGGTACGAGTCTCGACATCATCATAGGTCGTATCGGTCATACCTATGAGGTAATAGCGATCAGGGCGAGTACGAAACACCATATTAAAGAAATGTTGAGACGACTCATCCCGGCGCACTTCAGCATGATAGTCGACTCCAACGGTCAACTTCGTAGCTGGAGCCAGCACCTGTCTGATGTCTTTAATCGCGCCTTCAATCTCAATCAGGGCAGCATCATCATTGATCAAGCGACCGATGGTGCCCTCACCTTTTTCAATCTTCTCAGACACGAGATTGATATTTTTAGCTGCACCTTTAACATCGATCATCGATTCATCAAAGGATGCTAGGATACGGTCGATCTTGTCTCGGTTGTCTTTATCGAGAACATCCTTTAAGCCGGCTGAAAATTCTCTTAGATCGCGGACGCCAGCTTTGACGTTAGTGATGACGTCGTGCAGATCTTCTTCGCGGTCACCAATAACATTTTTAAGAGTGCCTGTTGTGGATTTCAAATCTGAAGTAACGCGCTCGATATTCTGCACAATATTCCGGATCGACTCTTCGCCTTCTTCTGTTCCGACAGTATTGGCGAGAGAATTAGTAACTTTTTTGACGTCACGAGCGATATCGCCGACTAGAGCAACGAGGGTTTGCATATCTAAGGAATCGTCAGATTGGGGGATAAAACCACCTTGTTCGATCAACTTCCCCATATCAGCGGGACGCACAACTTCAATATGGACATCGCCAAGCAAACCGACACTACGAATCTCAATTTTTGAACCGACCGGGATCGGAACTTCTTTATCGATCTCGAGAGTGACTTTCGTCAAGTTGCTGTCTAAGACAACGCTCTTCACTTTACCGATGCTGACACCACTCGTTTTAACGTGTGTCTTACTGACGATGCCGGCAGCATTTTTTAGTCCAGTGTAATAGATCCCATACTCTCTATTTTCGAAAGCAGAGGGACTAAGTACGAAGAACATGTACCCCAGCGTCGCGATTGCAACCAACGCAAAGAGTCCGACTTTGAATTCTGTACCGAATGACTTCAGCATGTCACCACCTGACGGAGAATTTTCCTTACAACTACCGTAACTTATCGGTATGTTGCGCCATATCTTTAATCAGCGTGCAAGCACATCTGGTGCAAGCTGCACGCCAACTTAGAGAAATTCCATCGGACCTTCGACCTTGCCCGCGAAAAACTGCCGAACGACCGGGTCCTTTGACGTTTTGAAATCAGCAGGCGTTCCGGTCAATGCAATCCGACCCTTATAGAGGAAAATAATATTTTCCGCTGTTGCCATCGCTGCCTTTAAGTCATGAGAAATAACGACTGAAGTCATTTCTTTTTCTTCTTTGCTTAATTGCACGATTAGTTCGTCAATCATCTCAGAAACCAAAGGGTCCATGCCGGTAGTTGGCTCATCGTAAAGAATAACGACCGGCCGAGCGACCAGTGCCCTGGCGAGCCCGACGCGCTTTTTTTCGCCAGTCGATAACTCAGTCGAAAACTTATGCTGAATATTTGGCAACCCAACCTGAACCAAAACTTCCTCTACCCGCTTTAACATCTCGGGCAACGGCATCTTGGTATGCTCTCGCAGTGGAAAGATGACATTCTCACCAACGGTTAAACTGTCAAAAAGTGCTGCATGTTGAAAAAGCATGCCGAATTTCCGACGATATTTGCGCAGTTGCTCGATATCAAAATCCGTGATGTCTTCACCGTCAACAACGATGCGCCCTGCGTCTGGTTTCAGTAGTCCCATAATATGCTTGATGGTTACTGACTTTCCTTCACCAGATTTTCCGATAATGAACGTCACTTGTCCCTTTGGAATGACCAAATTTAAATTATCAAGCACCGTGTGGGTACCGAAAGTTTTTGTGACTCCGCTAAACTTAATCATGACAAGTACTCACCAGACTATCTGAAAGTAAGTGATAATAACGTCGACAAAAAGAATCGATAGAAGTGTTACAACCACTGAGTTGGTTGTGGCGATGCCAACACCTTTTGCACCGCCTTTAGCATTGAGGCCGTATTTACAAGCAATCGAGGCCATGATGCCACTGAAGACAAACGATTTAATTATTCCGCGCCAGATGTCCTTTGGCGCAACAATCAACGTCATTTTCTCCACAAAGAGTCCCTGATCGATATTAAAGAGAAAGACACCAGCAATGTATGCGCCAAGTACACCAACAAAAATAAAAACAGCACACAAGAGCGGGATAATAAGAATGGCGGCGATGAAGCGCGGCACTACTAGATAACTTATTGGATCAACAGCCATTGCTTCCATGGCATCCACCTGCTCGTTGACTTTCATTGTCGAGATTTCTGCAGTCATCGAAGATCCGGCTCGTCCCGTTAAAAGAATCGCCGTAACCAGTGGCGCGAGTTCCTGACAAAGAGCTTTCGCAGTCGCTGCGCCCATTAAGCTTTCAGCTCTAAACACCTGAAACACTGCGCCAATCTGCAGGCCAAACACCGCTCCAACGGCGAGGCCCGAAATAAGAATAATATTGAGTGATTGGTTACCGACGAATTCTAGTTGTTGAAAGATCAGATTGATCCGAAACGGACGACGGAACATCCAATGAAAAACTTCTCTAAGAAAGCTGAAAAAAACTCTCATCTCGCCATAGAAACGAACCAACCATCTCCCAAACAGAGAAATGCCTGTTGTCACAATTTTCTGAGGAATTTGTAAAACAGATTCCGACAAGATGACTCCGTTGTTTATAGCTGGACTTCCACAACGATCGAGCTACGCCTCAAACAACAAAAGAAAGAAAGAAAGAAATTAAAAACGTTAGATACAGGGAGTGGTATATCACTATTATAGAGGAAAATACTGGAACTGCCGAACACCTTAGGCAATTGTTTCCTAGCAAAAGCTACGGACGCCACTTTTTTGATCAATCGTCAGGCTTTTGACGCTCCGCTGCGAAACACATGTATACAGAAGTACACAATTAGCCGTGTCACTTGCTTGTTCGGTAAAAGAAAATATATGTGCAAAAAGTAGAACGAGGGTGATATTCATGAGGAGTCACCAAAGGAGGTTTCAATGTTACGTCTAAACACAATGTTCTTAAGTCTGGTCTTCTTACTTTCTTCAGGCAACGCCTTAGCAAGCGTTATGGTTCGCCCAGGTCAATGCATTATTGTTGGCACAACCGAAGTCTGCGCCTCACTACCAACACCAGAGCAGTGCGCTCAACCCAATAACGGCCAGGTAAACATCAATACTGAGCACCAATTTATTTGCCGATACGCCATGCATCCAAATCAAGAAGTAGCAAATCTAAAATCCTACGCACTCATTCGCACAACGACGAATGACTTAGGCCGCAAAGACGAAACCATGATCAAAAACTACGGCATAACCGACAAAAGCACCTGCGAAGCAGAGGCGGATAAGAGAAATACGAAGTAACTTGAAACTAGGTAGGGTGGCACCTTTTTTAGGGCACCCTGTTTAGAAGCTGCGAGAGAAGTTAATCATACCGTCGACACTGCCAAGATCACTTTGAAATTCTTCCATCTTTTGCACAACGAGAGATGGAAATCTTTTTTGCAAATCTCCCGCAAGCCCTGTAGCCAAAGCAGTTTGGTTGGAGGCGCGCTCTTGAACAAATTCTTTGACCGAAGGAACTTTCGATTCAGCTGCGGCATTCACTACTGCTGTTGGCAGGCAGCGGTTTAGTATCAATCCATCACAGCTGTATCCAAGTTGTGACAATTGATCAGCGATGAACGACGTAGAGCGGCATGCATTCTCTAGTGGGACTGAAACCATAACGAAGCCAGTCTTTCGGTCTTTGAGGGTCGCAACGACTTTCTCGCCAGAACGGTGAAAACCTTCTATGACTTCTTGCATCAGAACAAGAAAATCTGCAAAAGCATGCAGCGATGCCACACCGGTAATCTTGGCTATGCCGCCCATCATCTTTTCGCCAGCATTCAGTAAGCGGCCAAGTCCGAATTTACCGGCAAGCTGAAACGGTTTAATCATCCACGACATGACTTTATTTTCCATAAAGCCCGCCAATACATTCGGGCGAGCTAAGAAATCTAGCGCGTGAGTATCAGGTGGCGTGTCTAACACAATGAGGTCATAGGACTCATTTTCGACGATTTCCTGGAGTTTCGCTAAGGCCATGTACTCTAGAGGACCAGAGAGGTTGGTCGACGCTGCTTTATAGACTGGGTGCACAAGAATGCGGTCGGCTATCTTTCTAGACGGGGCATGCTTGATTACCATCGAGTCGAAGACTTCTTTTTGATCCAGCATCGTTGCGTCGAGATAGCCCTTGAAACCGTAAGATTTATCAATAAGAACTTGGGAGAGTTTGCCGGAAAGTTCCAAGCCCATGGCGGCAGCGAGCCTTTTCGCGGGATCGATCGATAGGAGTGCGACTTTTTTTCCCGATTCCGCCCCTCTTAATGCAAGCGCTATAGCAGTCGATGTTTTACCAACGCCTCCAGCGCCCAGGACAACGATCACCCGTTTTTGCGCGATTAATTTTTGCATCACTGTATCAGCCAAGTGTGCTTCCCATAAGTTATTGCCAAAACTTTTTTAGTAACTCATTAGCAAAAGCTTTTTTTGCAAAGCCTTTTTGTAATGGCAACTTAATCACTGGATATTCTTTAATACTAAATATCGGCATATCGACGCCTTGAACCTGTAGTCCAGCTAGACCCTTTTTTAGATCTTGCATGGCTTGGAACGTCTTCGCCTGGCGTTCATGAATAAATATATCCGCTTTGTTTTCTGAGGCATCCGGAAACTCTGCCAAAACTTTGTTGACCACAAGTCCCACAAGTGGCGATGGGGCAGCAGATTGGAGCTTCGGCAAGAAATCTAGCGTTTCACTGACAACTAAATCTTCGGGGGTCGTTACAAAAACGATGCCGCTATTTTTCCCTTCAGCGAGAAAATTTTTTACACGCGTAGTTTCTTTTACTAGAGGGCCACCAAGCGATGAGTTAATAACCGCATCCGGAGTTGTCATTAGACTGAGAAAATGCCCAGAGGCAAATCCATCAAAAATTACTAAGTCATATTTCGGTGGCGGGGCAAGCTCACTGGTGAAATACATTCGACCAAGTAGCATCACCTCTGAAAACCCAGGAATTGTTTTTATGAAGGTTTTAACTACTTTGTTGCCAAAAACAGTCTCGTAGAGTCTCTTTTGACCAAGATATTTAACGACGTATTCGCGAAAATTGTCTTCAGCAGTGAGATTTATCGACATGATACCGTCAGGATGCTTAATCCTCTGACTACCAGTAGGATCTTGACGATTTACTTCTGCCGATGGAGAAAAATATGGAGCAATCTGGTCACATCCGGCAGATTGAATAATTAGCACAGACTTGCCAAGACTGGCAGCATACTGCGCAATACAGGATGAGACGAAACTTTTGCCGATGCCACCTTTGCCAGTGACCAACAACAATTTCCTGTCCAGTATTGAATCTATTTCCAGCATGGTTCCGGTACAGGCCAATTGGTTAAAGCACCAGCAATGATGTTAGCTGGTCTTGTCGTTTGGTTTATCGGACTTGTCTTCGCCTTCAGTCAGCTTGTCGTTTTCTTTAACGCCCTTTTTGAAGTTCTTAATACTCTCACCAATCGCTCCACCGAGCTGCGGCAATTTCTTAGCTCCAAACAGTAAGAAAACTACGCCGAAAATGATGATTAATTCCCACATTCCTGGCATGCCCATACTAAACTTCCTCCACTATGCGTTTTGACATCATAACTTCTAACTCACCGAAATGAAATACATTATCTTTTACTTAGGCTAAACCTGTTCTCACTCAATCGACTTTCTTCAGAACCTCATGCACTTCCAGCTCACCCTGGTCCTTTTTAGGCATAGCTGCAACATAGTAACGCGGCAGATTAGAACTGCGAACCACGCTGCCAAGCGCTTCATGCAGGTCATCTGGTGCATGATAACGACTGAGAGCTTCCGCTCGTTTTTGCATGGTCTCAGCTGGCGCGATGTCTAGACGACTGGTGTCATAGCTCAAAATATAGGCATTGCCGGCAGAGAAGGTCGATGCGACATCCCAGTATCTCAAATCGCGACCGTTACCGAAAACCAGAATTGGATCATTCAACGGAGTCACTGAGTTTTCGCCGCCAATAACAAACGGACGCGACGACCCGAAATGACCGCTATAAACAATTGGCTGATCTTTGCCAAACACGGTGAATGCCAGCGAGATTGACTCAAACTGCGACGCCTTTGGAAAGGACGCGAAGATACCAATAAACTCATCGCGCAGTTCATGGACCTCGATATGACGGCGCCCAGATGCGTTCGCAAGCGCTCTAAGAATATAAAGATGATGCCAGACCATAGATCCTAACCGTTCACGGTGAGCTTCTGGACCGACAAGTAAGCAGTAAACCAATAGATAGTGATCTGGACCAAGATTTAAACCCAGGTACCAAGAGGTTTCTCGCTGTGTTCTGAGGCGGCCATGGTTCCACTGTTTCAACCAATCCACAGATTCCATCGTATAGGTCGCTGGTTGGTAAATCGCGTTCGCGGTACTTGACGAGGTACTTATCGGCTCGATGGCCGAATCAAGACCGGTTTTTCTTTCAAGCAACAACGCGAGCTGCGAACCAAAACGGTCTAGCTCGGAGCGGGACCAAGAGCGGTCTTTATTATTCAAGCTGATCATATCTTCGATAAAGATAATACCGGTGATATTGTCATGGGAGCAGAGCGGCACTAGCGCACTCATCGCCATGTTTTGGTTTGGCAACAGATCGGCCCGACCTTGGTTGCGCACGGTGCCGGAAACATCACTAACTACTTTTCCGGTAGATTGACCAAGAGCCGTCTTATCTGCCATCGATGGGACTGGCCTATCCATGACCATCGTTGATTCGATATTTTCAACCGCAGCAGGAGCCTCTATCAACGTCGCTTCCAGAGGTGCGACGTCAAGAGTCATCGACGTTTTCTCATCACCGCTAACCGGCGCAAGCCCCATGTCGCGCCTGATCCACGGAGCATCATTCAGCGGCAAGAATAGAGTCGATCTAATATTCATATACGGCTCGATATAGTCGACTATTTCGGTGACTGCGACGTTAGACTCAGACGGGAAGATAACTTTAGGATTACCCAGCTGATCGATCAAGACACAATAAAGCCTGGTCGATCCATAATGCTTAGCAAGAATCGAGAAACTCTTTTGAATATCAGCAGAAAGACTGCCTTCTATCTCAACGCTTTCGCAGACATGTGTCAGATGTTCAATAAAGAGAGTTGACGGCGTCTGACCGGAACGTCTGATTTCATCTCTAAATGTAACCGATGTGCTAAGCTGCAGGTTCTGAATAACAATATTGCGTTTTTCCATCAGCTTGCGTGTGTATTCGACCAACGCTTTCATTTGATGCTGATCGGCCATCTCTAGGGCACGGCGGATATATTCTTTTTTCTGCGAATTACCACCGGCTAGTAGATTGTTACCAAACCAAAGATAGGTCAGAACTTGCTGCAACACCAAACTAGACATCTTGGCGCTTCGCAGTGCTTGGTCGTAATTTGCTCTGACATTCTTAGTGATACCCAGCATCTCGTTAACACGAGCTGTTAAGAGTAGCGGCAAGCTGCGGTTTTGACCTTTTAACCGTTTGACCTTTTTCTTTAGTTCTTGAAACATGTTAACCATGTCTTCTGAGCGCATGAGATGACGGCCATACTCTTGCTCAAAGATCAGGGGAAAGCTAAAGACAAACATGGCAACAAAGTCTTCCTCAAAAGGGAAGAAGAAGTCTTTTTGATCGTGGCCGGCAAACGATGCCACACAAGAGGAAAATGATTCACGGGTTTTGCTAATTTCACCCTTTGAAAATGCGACCATCGTGTTGATCATCTTGACGAATAGATCATTCGAACGACCTGCTACTTTTGACCGGCGTTTCAAGAAGCCTTCACCGTCGCGAACGATGTTATTGCGAGCACCTTGCAATAAGTACCCGAAAAGCTTCATCGACACGGCGCGAGGGCTGATCCAATTTCTAGTTGGAATCGTATCGGGCATGCGGTTACAGATGTCATACATGCCATCAAAGTCACACTTTTGTAGTTTATTAAATATCGCAAACAGGAGCCCATGCCCATAGGCGAGACGGTCTTCGGTTGGTTTTAGAAACTGCATGCCGCGTTCAAATAGATCGTTCACTTCTTCAGGACGACCTTTGACATACTCAATTGTAAACGCTTTCAGAAGGTGGAGGTAGCCGTAAGCACTGCGTGCATGTTGAGCGCGCGCTACTTCAATCGCTTCTTCCAGATATTTAAATGCTGATTTGGTAAACCCGGCATAGCCAAGGAGCACGCCACGTTCGCCAAGCGCGCGCAGTAGACTATTCTGCGAACCATGGCCTTTATAGGCTTCTTGCATCGCCCGCAAATGATAGGACAGTGCCAGAGGTAAATTTTCTCTCAAGTAAAGCTGTTCACCGGCAAAGAAAAGGCGAATCGCAGGGAACTTTCGGTCGAGCTTCTGGTTATATTTTCGCGGAATCTGAGAAATAACTGCCATCACTCGGTGTAACCGACTGCTGTTGGTTTTTAGGAGAACAACATCATAAAGGAGGGACAACCAGAGATTTACCTTTGCCATAAAATTGGCTACTGGTGGTTTAATTCCTAGACATCCAATGGTTTCTTGGATCAAGCGACCCGATTCTGACATCACACCACCGACCAACTGAAAGTGGATGGCTTTATATGCAATCGAAGCATGAACTCGACGGTCCAGTGGTTGCTTAAGTAATTCTTTGTAGACATGCAGGGCTTTGCCATGCCTGTTCTGTGCTGCTGCAAGGTCAGCCAAGGTTTCCATAACTAAAGCGCGCTCTTGACCATTGGAAAGATCATCTTTCCATTGATCCATGATGCGCCAAGCGATTTCAAAGTAGCGTTCAGCGGTTTGCCAAGAGCCTGAACGCTTTGCAGCTTCACCGGCAAGACAATTGTATTTAAGGCAGCGTTCTGCGAGTTTTTTATCGGTGGTCCGGCCTTCTTCCAACGACGAGTTGAAATGATGGGCTAGGGCAAAGAGCGTTTTCTCTGATGGTTTAGGTACCGAAGTTTCGAGCTTCTCGCCAATTGACTTATGGAGAGCACGTTTGCGATCAATATCGATGGACTCATAAATAGCATCACGAGCTTTTTTATGAGAGAACATAAATGTTTTGCCAAGATGTCTTAGGTCTGGATCATCAGTCACACGAACAATCAGACCTTCGTCCATAGCTCGCTGCACAGCTTTCATCACCGGTACACTCTGAGCTCGACCACCAAGTAACAGGACCTCGAATTGAAAGGTTAGACCAATGGTCGCTGCAATCGAGAGTACATGCGCGTCGAATTCCTGGAAGTCTTGAATCCGGCTTAAAATCAAGTCGATGGTATTTAGTTGAATCTGGGTCTTCTTGAGCGACTTGATGCTATATTCCCAACGACCATCAGCAGTATTTGGATACACCAGGTCGCGCGAAACCAGAGTCCGCGTCAACTCTACCAAGTGCATCGGGTTACCCTTGGATTGCTCTTCTAGGTAAGACACCAACTCGGTCGTGACGCTTTCCTGGGACGATAACATGTTACCGACGATGCTCGATATATTCCCGTTTTGCATCGCCTCAAGGTCAACTTCAGTATAGCGGCGACGAAGCTTGGAAAACTTCTCAATAAAAGCATTAAACCGTGCATTCTGTACCTGCATACCGGTGCGCTGACTGACAACCAAATAAAAGCGTAGAGCATTAGCGTTTGTGAAGAACGTATCGATCAGATCAAGGCTTTTTTCATCAGCCCAGTGCAAGTCGTGGAATAAAAATACAATCGGTTGATTATCGGTCCCAAGACACTTCGTGAAATCTGAAAATGCTTTTGCAAATGTTGCAAACGTGTCTGAGTTGTTCATGACGTCAACGTCTGTCTCAGCGTCGCCACGATCTTCTTCTGGAATATCTAAAATATATGGTTTTAAACCAGGCACAACCTCAGCAATACGATGCGCCATGGAACCTAACGTTGTCCGAACACGGCGGCGCAACTCTTCTGCTTCATGTGGAAAGCTTTTCAATAGACGGTAGAGATATTCGTTAAACGCGTTTGCAAGAGCATTAAATGGTAATGCATTTTCGTGCTGAGAAAATTGACCGGTAATAAACCGCACCCGGCGACGGATCAGGTTCGTTTGGAATTCGGCCATTAACCGTGATTTACCGATTCCAGCTGGGCCCCTTACGAGTGTCAAGCGACTACGACCGGTAGCGGTCGAAACGTTGTCATATTCATCGAGCAAGACTTTGAGATCGTTGTCTCGACCGACCATTTGCAACTGAGCTGACACAGCTTGAAAACGGTCTTTCAATCCAAGAGGAAAAGAAATCGCAGCAGGACGACTCGTCGCTTCGATCATCTGCTTTGCTCTCAGTAAGTCAGCGTGCAGCGAAAAGGCAGTCTGATAACGATCACTCGGGTGCTTCGCTAAAAGTTTATGAACGATCTTTTCGATGACAGCCGGAATATCTGGCCGGCGATTTGAAAGTGGCTCTGGATGGGCAAATACATGGGCTTTTTCCAGCTTCTCTCTTGAGTTGTCAGTGAACGGCGGTTGGCCATCCAAAATTTCATAGAGCACACAACCGAGAGAATAGAGATCGACGCGGTGGTCAACAGGAGCCTCCATCAACTGAGTTTGCTCTGGTGCCATGTAGAGTGGTGTACCAGCAGCTTCTTCGTAACCCTTAATGACACTGCCATCACGTGCTACCGGTTGCAACGCTTCGGCAAGGCGCGCGACCCCAAAATCAAGCACTTTTACAACAACACCTCTTTGATCACGCCAGGTTTGACCAACGATGATATTGTGAGGTTTGATATCGCGGTGGATAATATTTTTTCCGTGCGTGTAGTCGAGTGCAGCAGAAACCTGTAAACCAATTTGGAAGAAGAACGCCAAATCCTTACGGCCATCTCTCGACAAACTTTCTTTTAAGTTTGTACCGTCAGCGATTTCCATAACGATGTAGTAACCCTGGCCAATATTTTCGATCTCATCAAGATCACGACCAAATAGTCCTAATTCGTGGAAAACAACGATATTTGGATGATGCAGCTGACTCATCAGCGACGCTTCTTTTTGGAAGCGCATGAGGTCTTCGTAACCAAGTCGGCCGCTGCGTTGAATAACTTTGATTGCAACAGAGTGAGACGGATCATCAAACGGAATGGCTTTATAGACAACACCCATACCGCCCTTACCGATTTCTCCGGTAATGCAGTAACGGTCGGCAATACGCTTGCCTACAAATCTGTTGCCTCTACTACTAGCCAAACTTAACTTACCTCCAGAAACTTTTACGGGCGCAAAAACGCTAACCCTCCGGTCTCTCTTTGGATTTATCGGTAGGCATTCAGTTTTCTTGAAGGACCCAGTGATGTTATAGGCATGCTTAAAAGTCTGAAATTATGGGGAAAAAAGCATATTTTTGCGCCCGGCTAAGCCTGGAAACAGGTTACCAGGCAGTGCGTACGTGCACCTAGACCTGAGGAGCGTTCACCGATTTCGCAAAAAATCGGCCTAAGTGTAAAATTTCATTCTAAAAATATTTTGCCATGCGCGGTCAGATAAAATCCGATTCAGGGCCAAAAAAATTTTCGCTGACAAGAATGTCAGCAACATAACGCTTGGGAACACATTCATCCATGACCGATTTATTCATTCCAACCTTCGGTCTCGTCTGCGGATTTCTGTCCTCTGCTCCACCTGGCACAATCAATCTATGGCTTATCAATCAAACGCTAAATCACCGTAAAGAAAACTTCTGGTTCCTACTTGGTATCGTCATCGCTGACTGCCTCTATGCCGCCGTAGCAGTTTGGGGCTATCACACCTTGATTGATGGCACGGTCATCGAAACGGGAATGCTAGCTGTTGGTGCGATCTGCGTTATTGCAATGGGTGTCACGACGCTTTTGTCAAAACGCAAAGAAGCTGATGTCAAACTAACCATGACAGAAAAGCCACATCAACAGTTTGCTATGGGATTGCTGATGTGTGGTGGCAATCCGGCCTTCCTGGTATTTTGGATTTTCGCTGTTGGAGTTTTAGAAGACCAGTTTAGCACCAAGATAGAAGGTCCTTCAATTTTGTATTTCACTCTTGGCATTATCCTTGGCGACTATCTTTGGTTTAGCTGCCTAGTTTCCATAATGAAAAAATTTCGCCAGAAGATCACTTCAAAATACTTGCTACTATTCAATAGATTTATTGGCATAACGTTTATGGTAATTGGTGTTCATACCCGACCTGGAGGTGGGGTTCATTTCCTCAATTACGATATTCCTTTTTAAATAAGTGACCCCAAAATTGATTTAAAACGAATTGAGCTTTCAAGTGCTAGTCAAAATCATCGAAAAAGATTCAAGTGATTATGTTAAAGCCCTCGCCTTACGAGTCGCTGTCCTACGGAAACCCCTTGGCCTTTCGTATGCTCAGACAGACCTCGACCTAGAGAAGGACGATATTCACTTTGTCGCCACCCATGATCAAGACATAATCGGCTGCCTTCTTGTACGCCCCATGTCAAAAACAATAATCAAAATGCGGCAAGTGGCTGTTAGTTTTTCTTATCAGAAAAAAGGCATCGGACAAAAGCTAGTCGCGGCCTCCGAAGCTTATGCACTCTCACACGGGTTTCAAAAGATAGAACTCAGTGCTCGCATCGACTCGGTACCGTTCTACGAAAGACTCGGCTACCGTGTAACAGGGTTGACATACATCGAAGTCACTTTACCCCATCAAAAAATGGAAAAGTCCTTAGACCAATAGAGGCTGGATTGGTGTCTGGCATTGTTGAATAATTAGATTTTGCTGAAAAAGGCTAAAGCCTTTTCCAGCAAAATCGTGTCCTGAGCCGCAGGC
>CAMAXT010000020.1 GCA_945862295.1 Pseudobacteriovorax antillogorgiicola | reverse complement strand
GATTGCTTCAACTGTATTTAGCATCAAAGGCGTATCAAAATGCAGGACTTCGGCTTTGCGAAGTGCAACTAGATCTGCCGGCTGCTCGTCAGTGAATCCCTCATAGTCGCGGTTGCCTAAACTTGTTTTAAACTCAACTGGATTGAGTTTTGACTTAACATGACTGATCCAATGTTTATTTACATTGCGTCTTTTGTAGAGAGCAGGGAGAAAATCAACTGCCGGCAGATAGGCGATATTATACTGACTGCTCAGCTTACCTTTGTCAGTTGCGACTTGATCCCATTGAACGTTGTAAAGTTCACCCGAGGGCACAATGTAGAGTTCCCCGACACCATCATCAGCTAGACTTTTTAGAACACCGGCGTCTGCAAGTACTTTTTGATAGTTCTCTAAATTCAGTTTTGTGCTGTTTTTAAGGGTTACTATCTTGAAAAAGGATGATTTACTGGACTGGTAAGATACGAGGATATTTCCATTAATCATCCGGTGCATGCTAACCACGCCTGCGCCTGATAACGAGGCCTTTAAATCATCCGTCGGCTTTAAATCAAGAAGTGCTTTTATCCGAGGACTAAGTTCTAAGACCGATTTTCCTTCAACAACCTTTGTGGCTCCAAATGTACGATTCGCGAGTTCTTGATACTTAGTCAGCAGGTAGCCTCTAAGTTGCAAACTACCCTGTTCTGATTCTAGGTTTCCTGCTTGATCGAACGATTTTTCAAAAACAACGCGCAATAGAAGCCGGTCAGCGGCTGATGCGAGGACGCCACCTCCAGCGATGTAGAGTTTAACTACGTCGTAGGCTTTAATGAAGTCGTTACCCATCGCATGAAATTTCCACGCTAGTGAAGGAATTTTGAGAGCTTCGTCTTTAAAAGCTTCGTACGCACTCTTTGCCGGAGTTGAAACATCTGATTCCAATCCATCGGGTAGGTTTTTAAAGGCCAACATCATGCTGCGGCTTTGCTTTCCTGCGGGATCAGTGGTGCTACTAACAGCGAGCATATTTTTGACATTATCAGCAGTCAATTGCGCCTTAGGCGCAAGACCACTGGTACCTAATCGCATCTGATTGCCAACTGAAACCAGTTGGGAAATAAAGCGAGCTACAGACTTGTCCCCAGCATCAAAACGGACTTGTAACTCCGCGGTACGGGCATCAATCTCTTGAGTAAGAATCTTCAGTTCCGCTGGAGGGAGCAGCCCTATCGAAGATTTGCGAAGTTGGATCTTCAGGTAGTTGACGTAATTAAGTGCTTCCTGATTGCTCATACCCTCCTGACCTTCAGGGCGAGAGAATTCAGCGAATGCCACCGCTTCTTTAAAGTGTTCCGCGGCTAGAAACATCCGACCATTCCGAACGGCAAGTTCACCTAAGTTATTTGCCGCGACAGAGACCTCTTCTGCTAGGAATTTGTCATCTTTATCATTCTCTTTGATCTGGAATGTTCGCTCGTCTTTCAAAAGTTTAAGCTTCGCGAGGTACTGATCATAAACCATGTCATGACGGTTCCACTTTTCGAAGATCTTACCTTTAAAGGTGAGCAGCAGGTTTTTGCGATCAAAGACATTGAAGCCTTTGGCTGATGAACCCTGGCCACCTAAATCAATCTGGATTGCTCCAGAGGCGGCAGCAGTATCTTTGACACCTGAACTTTCCGCTTCCGCCAGGAGTTTCTCAGCTTCATCAAATAGTGCCAGTGATCCGTCGAGGCGGTTGAGTTCGAATGCGCAGTATCCCATGTTGGTGACCGCCGCGATCTCATTGAAGCGGTCTTTCATTGACGCGTGTAGTTTACGCAGGCGGTCATAGAGTAGGTATGCCTCGTTGTAATTTTTCCTCTCGCGCAGAGTCAATGCCAAAGCGTCGATTGAGTACTTAATCATGTCTTTATCGTCGAGTTTTTCCCAAGCTAGTAGCGCGTTACGTTGCAGATTCTCTGCAAGTTCAAGTTCTTCGATCTGAAAGGCTGATCTACCAGCATTGCGAAACAAAAGGGCTTCGACCTCAGGCTCACGAATGGGAACAATCGATAGAAGTTTGATACGTTGGCTGTAATAGGTTAGAGCCTTCTGAAAGTTTTTGAGTTCAAAGTAGGTTTGAGCAAGGTTTCTTGCAATCCCTGCACGCTCTATAGAATCAGGCTTACTTAAATAGTACGCTGCTTGAAATGATTCGATACCGAGCTCTAACCAATTAGGTTCCGGAGACCCGAAGAAAGAGCGGGTGATCCCAAAGCTACTTCGCATTTCCGCCAGAACAGAACCGGAATCGTGGTACTTTCCTAGCCAGTAACCTTTTTGCAAATATAGCCAACCAAGAGTCTGATGAATCTGCAAAACCTGCGCATTTATGACGCGAGATTCTTCGGCGACACTTATAGCATCGTCAATTGCAGCAATCTTATCTCGGACACCTTTGGCTGTGTCAATCTTGTAGGTAAGAAGGTAAGACCAAAAGTAGGTCCACTCGGCGCTACTAGAATTATCGTCATACTGATTCTCGTAGTAAGCCCCGATGCTTTCCAAAGTACCTTTACGGTAGTGCGCATCAATCAACCCGCGGTGGGCATTGATTTCAATTGGATCTTGTTTAATAACACGCGCATAAATATCGACGGCCGCTTCAAAAGCTCGGTCTTTCATGTTCAATTCAGCGAGACGTAGAAGAAAATCAAAATATACTCGTTGCGCACCCTTGGCGAAATCAGCAGATTTGCCACCTGTGTTGTCGACCAATGTTTTAAGCATGCTTTCGGCATCGTCATAGCGGTCGTTACCTTCTTCAAGTCTCGATAGCGCATCAGCGGCACGGAGCGTAATTGTCTCAGCATTGGGGTATTGCTCAACAATTTGCCTCAACTCGTTTGCGTAAACCGATTCGAGATTTTTTGTTCGAAAGATCTCAGCGATTCGCAAATGGGCACTAGAGGCAAGAATCGGCAGACTGACAGAATCAGTCTTTAATTTCTGTAAGGCCTCAATTGGATTCTCTGAGGACGCAACCAGCTCTACTGCCCGGTCAACTGCCAGTTGAACGAGATCAGATTGCTCGCCAAAATTTTGAATGATGTCACGGTAGATAACAATCGCGGCGTCGATACCGGTAACTACCGGTGCAATAGCTCCAGCATAGAGGTGGGCCTTAGCAATTGTTCTTTTCTCAGCAGGGAATGCGAGTGAAATACTTTCAAGGATCTTACTTGCCTCAAAAAACTCTCGCATTGAAGCCTTCAGCTTCGCTTGGATAAGAAGAATCTCGGCATTTGCCCGGTAAAAAAGTAATTTGTCTGCCTTTAATCTACCGGCAAGACCAATAGAGCGCTGGTAGAGCGTTTGTAAGTTACGTAAGCGCGCTGGGGCTAAGTTACCTTGAAATGCTGGAAACATCAGTGGAGCAAGCTCGGCCTCAATTTGCAGGGTTTCCGAGATGACCGCGACATTGGATTCTTCGGGATAGTTTAAGTTTAATTTCTCAGCCAACCAGCTTAGCTCAAGATTTTTTCCTCTCTCCAAATGAGCTTCCATCTCCCTAACAGCAAAAATAATTAAGCTGGAGTGATCGCCCGAGTTGAAGAGCAGGTGCTGCATTTTTCTAAGTAGAAATATTTCATCATCAGGATCAGCTGTTTTTGCGTACAGAGCTTCGAACTTCGCCTTGTCTGGGCCGAGTTGGACCTGTCCATACTGAGGATAACGGAAGATATCTAAGCCTTCAACTGTGCTGAGTGCAACATATAGAAAAGGCGCTCTAATCTGCGGATAGAGCGCTGGAACGGCCGACGATGTTAACGGCTCAATCTCGAAATTATTCTTATTCTTTTGACTTCTGTGTTTTGCCAAATCGAGCGTCCAAACGGAAGCGCTGTCATCTGCATTAAATACTCCGTCTTTATTCGTGTCATCGCTATAACGAACGAACACCAAAGTCTTGCCATCACTACTAAAACGCGGATGGCCGTCTTGCACGATCCCACTTTCGGTTAAACGCTCATTCTTGTCGGAGTCTATATCGTAAACATATATAGACCCGGAACGAACATAGGCTACAAATTTTCCATCCGGCGAAACACTGGGCTGCTCACCTCGAATATCAGAAAGTGGCTGAGCTTTGCGGTCTGATAGTTCTGCAAACATCAGAACAGACGAAGTCTCCCCAGGTTTTCTCGATGCGAAAACGATCTTATCACCTTTGGGAAACCAAGCTGGTGAAGAATCCTCTGTTGTATTTGAAGCGATCGACTCAACCGGCTTCTCTTTGTTTTTTCCTGGAAGGCTAAAAGTAAAGCCAATATCCATAATAGTGATATCGCCAGCAGCATCCTCTCGCCTTGAAACAAAGGCGACTTCATCACCATCAGGTGAAAGGACAGGAGAAAAATCATCCGCAGAATGTTTTGTTAGTTGATAACCGAATCCGCCACCAGCAGCCTTTTGCCAGATATCTTTATTGCCTTTTCGGTCGGATGTATAAATGACGATTTTACCGTCAGTAGACAGATCGGGTGCAAAGTTACTTTCGTTGCCAGCTGTAACTTGTTCGGGAATATGGATTTTATAAAGTTCGGATTCAGGGGTTATTTGCTCCGAAAAGAATAGCATTTGGCTTCCCGAACAGGAAACCAATAGAGCGGTGGTCAAAATTGAATGGTGCAGTCTCATCAGTCAGCAACTCACTCTACTCACTAATTTTTCTGAACCCAGACACCTGACTCATCTTGATACCAATGTCCCTGCAGCGATTTCTCCTGCATAACCTTAGCATAGGTACGGCGAATATTTGGGAGATCACTATTGGAAAGATTTTTATTTTCTTCGATGATGTGATGCCAGATCACTTCCCGGTCACGATTTTCCGCTTGAAACAGCGCATCGATGTTATCGAGAAGGACTTTCGGGACGCTTGCAGCAGGATCTTTTCGGTTTATCTTTTTGATATAGCCGTCAACACCTTCGCCAAAGAGCCCGGCGTTCTTTAATTCTTGTATTTCGTCGATATTATACATTTGATTTTGACCAGCTATGACTGCAGGTTTGTTAGCTGTTCCGACCGTGCCCGATCCTCTGGCAGCCGCTGAAAGAACAAGTTCGTCTTCAAGTTCTTTGTAAGCACCCATCACTTGATTTTCAAGGGCGGTACGCTGAGATGTTAGCTCAAAATTGAAAGCGCAGCCCTGCAGGATAAGGATCATGCAGATGAACATCATCGGCGATGTCTTGCGATGTATTATTGTCATTGGGTCGCCTCTGTCTTTGGTGGTTCAGTCGTCGCTACCGGCGGTATTGCTTCTACCGGCACATCATCTTCGGGCCGCATATTGACCTTACTAAGGTCAACGAAATTTTCCAGAATCTGATTTGCTGGAAATCTTGACAGTTTTGGCGTTGGAATAGGCACCGCACTTAGTAGACGGACGTCCACATCCATACCAATCTCGCCGTTGTTGAAAGGTATGGAGACATTGCGGACTTCACCCAAGCTCAATGCTTTGCGAATATCGGCGATGTTTTCGTTCTTCTCATAAGGATCCACATAGTAGAGCATCATCTTCATCTGCTCTTTACCAATGCTCGTAATCTCAATGCCACCCGAGAAATCTTTTGACGGAATATCAACATCAAGATGGATGGTACCGTCGATGTATGGGTTACTCCCGAAAACATTCCATCCACCAGATTTACCTTTTATATCTGGAAAGCGGTCAAGAATTTTTCGGGTGTCTAGTCGTGTCATATGCACGGCTGTTTTTAGCGCGCGCGGGAGAGGGTCAAATGAAAGCTGTAAATCACCTTGAATCTTACCACCGAGAAAGTTCATGACAAATTGACTCAAACCAAACCAATTTTGTTTGAGTACAATATCAAACTCCATTCGGGTGAACTCCAAATTTCGCGCAAGAATTCTTTGAATTGAAAGTGGACGACGATCCGGGAAATACGGCCGAACAGCACCGTAGTCAACCATAGCGATCTTATTCGCATCTTTCTGGGCAGTATTACTCTGCTTGGCGAGATATTTATTTACAGAGGTGTTTAAGCCCGTTTTGCGCGCATCAACGCCAGAAAGATCGATACTTTCGACGTCAACTTCCTTTTCAGCGGCCGACGCTTGCACAGCAGAAGTACCAGGAGCAATTGTAGTTGATGGCGCAACTTTTAGAGCTGCTGTTAAGCGCTCAACTAATGCAAGGGTGTCTGGAATATTAATAACCTGCTTGAAGGGAATCTGACCCCTTATATCTTCAACAATGATTGTGTCCGCCTCTGTCGCCCCGGGTAGGGTGATGTAGAAACGGTCAAATTTTGTCTCACCGACGATAGAAACATTCTTTAAGTCCGGCGTTTCAACCACGAGCTCAAGAGATAGCCCGCCACTTGTCTTGACACCATCAGGAAGAATCTGACTGCCGTTATGATTGACGTTGGCTTTAATATCGACCTTCGCCTTGGTCGGCATATAATCTGGACCCAACGTCGACTCAGCTTTTACCAAAGCCTCAAGTCCGAGATTTGGTATTTTAAGAGTAATTTCATCGACCGTAATATCTACAAGCTTGCTCTGACTACCTTCGATATAAAGCTGCAACTCCCTAATCGGCATCGGCAGCAAACCTTCTGCAGAAAGCTTCGCGAAATAAATATCCAGTTCGATGGAGGTATTCATAATTTCTTTGATGCGGACAAGATCGAGAGGTTCCGTGACTTCATTGGTGATCTCAGAAACGATCTGATATTTGTTTAGCTCAACAGGAACACTTTTCTTCGTCTCTTTGTTTTCAAGCGTCAGCGTTAGAGAGTCGATCTTTTGAGTGATATCGATCTTCTGTTGATTATGACTACCGTTAATCGCAATCCTGTTGTCAAAGCCCTTTATATTCGTATTGAAAAAGGGTACCTGCGCCGAAAGTTTATTGAGGTTGACCTGCGAGTTAAACCTGGCATCAAGTTTTTTAAGCAGCTCTGGCACCGGTGTGGTCAGAGGATCGGGAATCGTGCCACGAGCAGCGAACTGAAAGTCCAAAGAACCCGACATTCTGGTCGGCATAAATTCTGTAAGGTTTAAACTAGCGCCCAATGGAAAAATAATCGAGTGAAGCTTTTCAAACGACTCCAAACGGCTTTGAGTGCTCACTCGGAAGCGCTGACAAACATCCGAACAATTTAGGTTTAAAGAAAATTCCGCGAGATCAGTCAACTCCGCGCTTAGGTTTGCAGAAATTCGGCTCAGATCTTTTCCGCCCTCAGCGTCGAGATCAAAAAATAGCGGTACATCAACCGGTGCAATGTTAGTACCCTTAGCCACAACTCGTTCCGCTTGAACATTCATTTTTAAGACCGGAACAAGCATCTCGGGCCACAAAGCCCGTATGGTTGAATTCATTGCTAAATTTTCAACGCCGGCGGAAACAGAACCAAACTTAAGTTTCTGTTCTAAATTGAACTTCGGGACATTGATATTCATCGCAATGTCAGCCTGACTGCCGGTACCATTAAGTGCCGGTCCGGCTGCTAATGATACGTCGCCTGAAATCGGCTGCATGGAAAATCCAGATTCAGGTATATCAGCCCAAATATTTTCCAGCCAAACAACCCCTGAAACATAGGGGAGGGCGAACCCTTTATCAAAATTTGTAAGTTTTTCTGGCTCGATGACACCGTCTATCTTAAATTTGTCGAAACTAATGCTGCCGTCGCCCTTGATGCCTTTTATAAAAGGAGTCGCTAAGACCGCGGCATTTTCAATGTCGAGGTTAAATTTCTGAACAAGCTTTAAAGTGATCGCTTTCAACTCGAAAGAATCAATCTCAATTTTACCATTCAAGGAATAGGATAGTGCGTCGGCAAAGTCGACTTCAAGAGTCTCAATATCGACCATCTTCAATGTGTCTGCAACTTTCGCCCTGACCTTCATGAAATTGCCGATGTCCTGATAACCAGCGATAGGAGTCGTAAGGTTGGTGAGTCGATTCGCGAAGTCGACTTTGATATTTGCAAAGTCCGAAAGTTCAGCCCGTAAAACTAAGGCCGTACTAAGAAGTAATGTCTGTTCAAGATCACCGACAACATTTCCTTCTTCGTCCTTCTTGGCTTCTTTCATATCGAGCTCGAATGGACTATCGAATAGGCTGAGTACGCTAAACCAGAAGTTGCTAGTTTTTTTGTGCCAAAACGCACCGATGTCGAAACTTAACCCATTGGTTACGATGATCTTTGCAATCTTGCCTTTTGATTCCTCGATCATGTCTAGTTTAAGATTTTTAATACCGATATTCTGAGCAAGAATTTGTATCGGCATGTAAATGACTGCTGGGCTTATTAAATAGAACTTATCAATTGCGCTGCCAGTCGATTCTTCTTCGATGGGAGCTGCTTCCGGAGGGAATTTTCTGTTCCGATAGTCGATGATGCCTTGGAAATTCCAGACGCCATCGACCATTTTTAAATGCACCTGCGGTTCGACAAGCTGCATCGCATTAATATTGATTTTTGCCGCTAGCATTTTAGGGACGCTGTAAATGATATTGAGCGCTTCGAAGTTAGCGAGAGGAATAGGAATAATATTGCCGCCCTCGAGCATGCCGCGCGCATCCCCTGGTTCTGGTGCATAGAATTCGACGTTGGAGATTAAAATACCCGTAGCCGGATCGAATTTCACTGCACCGATATCAAGTTTGCCGCCGGTCTGCAGTTCGACATTTTCTTTTATAATTCGCTTCAAGTCATCGGGTTTGACGAAGATTTTTATACAGGTATAAGCAACGAGAAGAAGTGCCACGAGCGCACAGAAACCGTAGAAGAAAACGCGAAACAGGAGCAGCAAAACCCAGCGGTTCTTTTTAATGACTTCAGGCACCGCAGCGGCCGCATCACTAATGAGATCAGCGGCATCGCTGATAAGTTCTGCAACATCACTTTGTTCTTCGGAATTGGCAGAAACAGCTTCGGCTTCTTTATGGAGAGATTTGTTTGATTTGTTTTTTCGACGAAAAAATCCACTTAACCAGCGAGGCTTGGCTCTTGTTGGAACCTCGCTCTCTGGTTGCAGAGAATTTTTTTTATCGTGTGACTTTTCTTCCATGATTCAATTCAACAAACGGTTGCAACAGTTTTTCAAGGTCGAAGTTGGGCGCGCAAGAATAACAAAATGCCGTCTTTTCAATGATATAAGTATAACTGGCCGGAACTTCTTTTTCGATCTGGGCGATTTTTGCCGACTCCTTTACCGCAACCCGAAACCCACAGAAACGATAACAAAATATCCTCTTTTTTCTACAAATGCGAAACAGCCGAAATGGAAAAATTTGCCGGCAAAATGTTAATAATGGGTGGATAAAAACAAAGGCGCCCGAAACAGGCGCCTTTTCAACAACGGGATGGGACACAAATCACCGATTAAGGAGGACGACACTGATTCCGTTTTACTATAGCGATGGTGGCAAATTTATAAGTCTTGCGGCTCAGAAAACAATATTTTTCTGATTATGCAATTCTCATGAAACTTAGAATTTGTCGATTCGTCAGCGAACCCCACGTCAACCAAGGAACTTATTCAACAATCGAAGATCTTTCCTGGGTTCATAATATTTTGGGGATCAAAAATCTTTTTGATACCGCGCATGATTTCAATCTCACTTGCAGTGCGCGAATAGGGTAGATCTTTCTTTTTAAGAAGGCCGATGCCGTGCTCAGCACTGATACTGCCTTCATGAGCTTTTATCAGATCAAAAACCTTCTTCTCCAAAACTTTTACGGAATCTTTGAACAGACTGAGCTCTGTGCCTTTAGGTGCCAAATAGTTAAGGTGCAAGTTGCCATCGGCAATGTGTCCAAACACAATACAAATGAGATCCGAGGCTTCTTTTGCAATGAGCGCATTTAGTCCAGCAATGAAAGCACCCAATTGGTCAATCGGGATTGAAATATCGTTTTTATGAGCAAAGCCGGCGGCGGCAATCGATTCTGAGATGTTCTCACGGTGTGACCAGAACTCAGTCATTTGAGCGGCTGTCCCAGCAACTACCGCATCATTGATCAGGCCGTCATTAAAAAGCGACTCTAAAATCGGCTCAATGACGTCATCACCGCCTTTACCTGCATCAATCTCAAGTAAAACATAACATGCATGCTTCTCAGCAAACGGTGTTTTTAAATTAGGGTTGTTGTCTAAAACAACATTGTGCGCGATGTCGGTGAAAAATTCAAAGGCAGTGATAGGTGCTCGCATCATATTGCAACGCTCCAAAATCTTTGGAACCTCTGCAAAGAATGACGTGGCCATAAGTGACACAACAAGATTTCCAGGTTTTGAATTTAACTTCATCGTCGCACGTGTGATGATGCCGAGAGTTCCTTCTGAGCCAATAAACAAATGCTTTAGATCGTAGCCGGTATTATTTTTTCGCAGCGAGTGGTTCATATTTAAAACTTCACCGCTCGGCAACACCACCTCGAGTCCAAGAACAAGTTCGCGCATACCACCGTACCGCACAAACTTAACACCGCCAGCATTAGTTGCGATGTTTCCACCGATATGGCAGCTTCCCTTTGCCGCCAGATCGAGAGCAAAGTAAACATCATTGTCTGCCGCAGCTTCTTGCAACTGCTGCAGCGTCACTCCCGCTTCGCAGGCAACTGTCATGCCGATACAATCAATTTTTTCAATTTTACTCATGCGGTTAAGGCTAATCACAACTTCTTTATTTGTCGCAACCGAACCGCCAGCTAGACCGGTACGTCCACCGCTAGGGACTAGAGATAATTGATTCTCACTGCAGTAGCGCGCAATCTTCGACACTTGGTCGGTTGAAGCGGGAAGGACGATAGCCATCGGGTCTGGTTTATAAACCTTTGTCCAATCACGCCCATAGCTCTCAAGATCTGATGCGCTCGTTAGAACATAAGTAGATCCGACAACCGATTGAAAGAAGGCGATATGATTTTGCGTCACGTATTTGTCCAATATTTCGTTTCGATAGCGCTCGTTTTTGGGTCCGGAAATTCATCCACGACCAGTCTATTTCTTTTAGCAAAATTGAAAATAGGGGATTTATATCGCATATATAACAGCAAGTTATCGGGATATCTCAAGGGAACTAGAGAAATCCCCGAGCACCCCCTTGGTTGATTTATCAGGGTTGGAAACTAGAGGAGACAATACATGCTGGGTTTTAAAAAATACGGTTCCTTCGCTCAGACAGCTTCAGTGCTTACCCTTAGCTTCATCGTAAGCTCTTGCGGTTCAAGCCCAGAAGTAAAAGGCGTAGAGAAAAAGAAACCTAGTGGCGACGCAACTGCTCCTGAAGAAGAATCAACTGAAGACGTAGAGTATGACCACGTGGTTGTTCCACCACAAGAGTATTACGATACTCTCTTTGCAGAGACCGTTGGCAATGCTGACAAAAAAGACTTTAGCTTGGCCGGCGCAGAGCAAATTCTTTTTGTTAACTTTGACGGCGCCACCGTTATCAAAGGTTTTAGCAAAACCCAGTCCTTCATTCCATGCAAACAAAGTTCTGTCATTGCAGCACCGCAGTTAAGTCCGGCCGATAAACAGACGATCCTAGACTCAGTACAAGCTCACTACAATAATGTCGGTGCACTTCTAAAAGTTACCGGAGAACGCCCAGCCACTGGCGATTTCACAACAATTCACGTTGGCGGCTCCTACAGCGACCTCGGTTGCGTTGGCGGTGGCGGCGTCCTGGGTGTTGCTCCATTTGATCAAGGCAACTCAAACCGCAACGATATCGGCTTCGCATTTACAAAAGGCACTAACAGCAACACGATCATCGCTGAAACTATTTCGCACGAAGCTGGTCATTCATTTGGTCTAGACCACGTCGAAAGCCGCAAAGATTTGATGTTTGCTTCATCAACAAATGAAATCACTGGCTTCACAGTCAGCCGCGTCGCTAGAGGTACTGCCATTCAAGACGCGCCAGCTATCTTAAAAAGCGTTCTTGGTGACGGTACTGCCGTCGCCGGCACTGCAAATCCAACACCAGCGAATTCGGCGACAACTAATCCGCAGTCTCCAGCTCCGGTCATTCCCGGAATCGCTAATCTGCCGAACGGCCTCGCAAATCTTCCTGGTCTAAACCAAATTGGTAACCTTGGCCAATTGATCCCAGGCATCACTCAAGTCGGTCCATTAGATATCAACACACTTCTTGCGCAAGCAATCGCTGTCATTCCAGCAGGCGCAGGCAATACCAATCTTCCACAGTTTGATAAAATCTTGGCAGCAGTCGGCCTTGCAGCCCAAGCAGGGGCGAACCAAAAACCTACTGGTGCAGCAGGCGCGGTCGGTAACATTACATCTCTCGCTGGTGGCATTCTTTCGAATCCTACAGTGGCTACTTTTGCAAATATCGCAGCTCTTGCTGGCCTAGGTGTTGGCGGTCCAGCAGCGGTTGGTGGTCTCCAAGCAATCTTAAACGGCATCTCCGGCGTTAGTCCACAACAACCTAATCCTACGGTCCCAGCACTTCCAGCCGGTCTGCCAGATTTCTCAGCGCTTCTTGGCTTAATTAACCAGTCAACCACCAACGCTTCATTGATCACTAATCTTTTAAGTTCGATCCAACTTGTTAACGGTAATTTCACTGGAACAACGCAAGCCGCTCTGATCTCAATGCTAAAAGTCAGCTACTCGCAGGCATATAAGCAAATCAACGGTAAATAATTTTTCACACAAAAAGTCCTCCGCGAGTTGATTCGCGGAGGGCTTTTTTTAGACTAATTCACGCTGTCACTACTTGATGCGCTGTTAGATAGATCATGTTTGATACTTCATCTGTCGTCGCACTTATCTGCAGAACATTCGCCGGTTTTTTTAGGCCAACAAGGATTGGCCCAATCAACTGTGCATCTGCCACATTTGCTAAAAGTTTATATGCGATATTTGAAGCAGAGAGGTCTGGGAAAACGAGTACATTTGGGTTACCCGTAAGAGTACAGAATGGGAATTCGCGCATTCTCAGCTCTTCATTTAACGCAACATCTGCCTGCATTTCACCGTCAACTTCCAGATCTGGTCTGCGCTCTCTAATGATCTCGACTGCCTTTGCAACTTTCGTACTCTCTGGATGGCGGTTCGAGCCGAAGCTTGCAAAGCTCAGCATAGCGATACGCGGTTTCTCGTCACTGTATTTCTCTGCTACAGCAGCAGTCGTAATCGCAATTTCAGCAAGAGCTTCCGCATCAGGATTCACATTGATCGTGCAGTCTGCGAAAAAATATTGACGCCTCTTGTGCATGACCATGTAAATACCGGCAAGCGTCTCACCAGCTTTCGAGCCAATGATCTCTAGCACTGGCTTGATTGAAGAGCCGTATGGCTCAACAACACCAGATACCATCGCGTCGGCCATTCCTGTTTCTAACAGCATCGCAGCAAAATAGTTAAAATTATTTAACAGCTGAGCAGCAGAAGTTTTGGTAACGCCGCGCAAGCGCCTTTTCTGAAACAGTTCTTCGGAAAAACGGTCCATGAGATCTGATTTAAACGGATTCATGACTTCAACAAGGTTTTCAAAGTTGGTAATACCGAACTGTTGCGCCTTATCTAGAACGCGCTTTTGCGAACCGAGGAGAGTGATTCTAACATCTGTTTCCGCTGCGACCTGGGCTGCGGCCCGCAATATACGACGGTCGTAAGCGTGTGGGATGACGATATGAGGTCTAACCTGCTTCTCGCGGCATTTTGTTTTAATATCGCGAACCAAAGACCGCACCAAGCTCTGCGTCGGTCCAAGTATACGTTCGATCTGCTGGGTGTATTGCTCAATATCAACTTTGCGTCTGGCAACACCAGAGTCCATCGCCGCCTTAGCAACTGCTGGAGCGACGTGAAACAAGACACGTGGATCGACTGGCTTAGGAATTAAATAATCACGACCAAACTGATAAACTTCTGCATCTTGATAAGCACGCATTACAACGTCTGGGACATTTTCTTTTGCTAGAGCTGCGATTGCCCTTACGGCAGCAAGCTTCATCTCTTCGTTGATAGTGGTCGCTCGCACATCGAGGGCACCGCGGAAAATAAATGGGAAACCCAAAACGTTATTCACTTGATTGGGAAAATCCGACCTTCCGGTAGCGATGATTGCGTCGGGTCGCGCCTTTCGAGCCAGGTCTGGATGGATTTCGGGATCTGGATTTGCCAGTGCAAAAATAATTGGATTCGCATTCATACCCATGATCATGTCAGGGGTTAGTACATTAGCCACAGACACACCAACAAACGCATCAGCACCATTAAGCGCATCCATCATCGTTCGCGCATCCGTTTTATTTGCAAATTTAGTCTTAAACTCGTTGAGATCTGTTCGACCGGTATGAACCACGCCTTTACTGTCGCAAAGGTAGAGTTTTTCTTTTTTCACTCCGAGTGAGAGGAAAAGTGAGGCACAAGCAATCGCTGCGGCTCCACCTCCGGAAAATACTACGCGAACTTTTGTAATATCTTTTTTTGCAACTTCCAGAGCATTCAAAAAAGCCGCGCCGGCGATGATCGCTGTTCCATGCTGATCATCGTGAAACACCGGGATCGACATTTCGGCTCTAAGTTTTTGCTCAATGTAGAAGCACTCTGGCGCTTTGATGTCTTCGAGGTTAATGGCACCAAAAGTTGGCTCTAGTGCTTTAACCGCTGCGCAAAATGCATCTGGATCATCGCAGTTGAGTTCAATGTCAAAAACATCGATGTCAGCGAATTTTTTGAAGAGCATCGCTTTGCCTTCCATCACCGGCTTCGCTGCTTCTGGTCCGATGTTTCCAAGACCAAGTACCGCTGTACCGTTAGTTATCACTCCAACTAAGTTACCTCGTCCGGTATAGCGAAAAGAAAGATCTTTATCTTTTTCGATCTCAAGACACGGGGCGGCTACGCCTGGTGAGTATGCGACAGATAAGTCGTGCTGGCTTTCGACAGATTTTGCTAAGCCGGTGAAGATCTTGCCCGCAGGATAAGCCTCGTGATATTTCAAAGCTTCGGCGTAGATATCTGCTTTCTTGGTATCGTCTGACATATGGTTCCTTGTTATTAGCTCAATAGAACTAAAGCTTAGATCAAAGTTCGGTCATTAAATTTGCCAGCACTAAATCTTGGCGTTCACGCAGCGTACCGATCGAAGGTTGCTTCTTTCCAAGGTTGCCGTTCTCAATAATTGAGAATGCAACAAGTCCATGCTGTGGATGACGAAAGTATCCTGCCAAGCCGGCAACTGCAACAGGTTGCGATAGGGTGCCAGTCTTGGCTCTAAACAAGCCGCGCATGTCTAGGGCATCGCCCTTTACAAACCTTTTTTTCATCGTTCCGTCCCAACCCGTTGCCGGGAGACTTGAAAAGAACTCCGGAAAGACTTCCATACGCTTTTCCATATAGGCCAAAACTTGCGTGATCTGACGTGATGAAAGTTTGTTTGATTCACTGAGCCCAGAACCGTCATTGAGTGTATAGGCCGTTTTTATCCCTACGTCTTCACGTAGAAACTTCTTAATAACCTCCACACCATTTTCGTAGGTTCCTTGTCCAGGAGCGTCTGGTTCACCAGTTCTTGGGAACGCAGCGCCAAGCCTTTTGATTAGAACATCAGCAATGAAGTTGTTTGAAAATGTGTTCAGACCTGAAACAATTTTGCGCATCTCGTAGCTATTAAGAACAATGATCTCTTTGGCTGAATTAGGAACACGACCCTCTGAGACACTACCTTTAACCGTCACGCCCGCAGCATTTAGAAAGGACTTCAAGAGAATACCGGACGCTACAGTGTTGTCGCCTACAGAGCGGTAGACCTTAGCCATTGGCTCATTCACACCGATAGTCCCGGTAACTGTGATCTTGTCGCCGTTTTTCCAAGTGATGCGGTTAACTGCTAAATCTTTTCCCGCCGAGGATGATGTTTTGACTTGATTGACCAATTGAACATTTGAAAGCGGATAGGGATCAAGATTTACGAATGCAGGCGCTCCGGCTTTTTCTCCCGGTGCGATTGCCACTGCATAGGTATTGAAATTCAATCCGAACGCTGACACCGGCGCATCATAGGCGTGCACGCTGTTTTTAGTACTTCCTTTGCGGGTATCGTTACGCGCAGGACCGTCAAATAGCGAGTTATCGATAATGATCCCACCCTTGATCTCAGAAATTCCAAGATGCTTGATATCAGCAGCGACTTGCCAGAGCTGCTCAGAGACCAGGTAGGGATCGCCGTCCCCTCTGACATAGAGATCACCAGTGATGACTTCTCCCTGGCGCGATCCGACGTAAAAGCGCGTCTTAAAGGTATGAACAGGTGTGAAGCGCGTGAGAGCAGTCGCAGACGTCAGCACTTTTGTCACAGATGCCGGGACCAAAGTTAGATCTGCGTTTCTATCGTAAAGAGTCTTGCCGTCACTAAGCCGAACAATATGCACCGACTGCGAGACGCCGAGGTCTTTGTCGGTTAAAAGCTTATCAAGCACATCGGAAGGACTGGCAGTTGCTGATACTGCAATTTGACTGAACGCACATAGCAAGGAGCAGATAAAAGTACGCATGAGCGCATCTCCATTTTTCTTAAACTCTCTGAAATATTAGTGTTTTATACGATGCTTAATTTAGCACGGATAGAGTTGTGCTGCTAAAGCGGAAAATGCGCTGGGTAAGGCCTTGATTTCATACAAAAATAACTACCAAGGATTCTAGTGCTCAAGCCTCATGTTCCTGTTATGGTGTCGGTCCCACTATCTATTTTTTGTACACGAATACATATGAGCCACTGAACGGAGAGCCGGATATGAATGACGTTACTATTATTGGAACAGGACCTGCTGGACTTACGGCAGCGATTTACTGCACACGCGGTGGGATGAAGAACGTAGAAATTTACGCCGGTATGCAACACGGTGGGCAGCTTACTACAACAACAGAAATCGAAAACTGGCCAGGCTTTGCTGAACCAATCATGGGGCCAAAGCTTATGGCTGATATGACTGAGCAAGCAGAACGAATCGGCGCAAAGATTATTTACGAAGAAATCACCCGCGTTGATTTCAGCTCACTCCCGCACCGCCTCTGGGCAGGTGACCGCGAGATAAAATCAAAAACTGTCATCATTGCTACAGGTGCTACTGCAAAGACCCTAGGTCTTCCAGAAGAAGCAACTCTCATGGGCCGCGGCCTCTCTACTTGCGCAACCTGTGACGGTTTCTTTTACAAAAATAGAAAAGTTGCTGTCGTCGGTGGCGGTGACTCCGCAATGGAAGAAGCGACATACCTCGCAAAAATGTGCTCAGAAGTCCTTCTTATCCATCGCCGTGACGTCTTCAAAGCTTCGAGCATCATGCTTGAGCGTGCCAAGAAAAATCCAAAGATCAAATTCATGGTTCCATACGGCATAGAGCGTCCTGTTTCAGACGCAACTGGTTTAACTGGCGTCATCCTTAAGCATGTTGAAACAGGGAAAATCGAAGAAATCAAACTCGACGGTCTATTCATGGCAATTGGCCACACACCAAACTCATCCCTCTTTAAAGGCTTCGTCGACACCGACGAAAACGGTTACATCATCACGACCCATCACCGCGAAACAAAAACTCCTGGAGTATTTTCCGCTGGTGACATCTCCGATTCTGAATTTAGACAAGCAATCACCGCCGCAGGCATGGGATGCCAAGCTGCAATTCAAGCTTTGCGTTTCTCTCAAGAGCAGGACTAACGAATGAGTATTTTCGAATCCGTCATGGAAAAATTCAAGGGCGCGCCAAAGAGTGTGGCCGTCAGCGAGCAGCAGATTAATGCGGCGCTCTCTGTCATCATTGACCCTGACCTAAATAAAGACATCGTTTCCCTTGGGTTTGTTAGAAACATCGAGATTACGGGCACTAGCGTTAGTCTTGAAATCAACCTAACGACTCCGGCCTGTCCGGTTAAGGAAACATTCAGAGAAAAAGCTGAAAAGGCTCTTCTTGAAATTCCTGGCATTGAGAAAGCAGTCATCGAGATGACGGCGACAACAAGATCGACTAAACCCGATACGGATACCCGAGCACCTGCACTCCGTGGTGTTAAAAACATCATCGCGGTCGCTTCAGGAAAAGGCGGCGTTGGTAAATCAACGACGGCGGTCAACTTAGCCTTTGCTCTTCGCCAAACCGGAGCGAAAGTCGGCTTACTTGACGCTGACGTTTACGGTCCTTCGATTCCAAAGATGATCAAGATCGATACAAAGGCTTCTGTTGCTGAAGGTAACATCATTGTTCCACCAGAAAGCGACGGCATTAAGCTCATCTCGGTCGGCATGTTTAATGATGGCGACAAGGCTGCGATCCTGCGTGGACCGATGGCAGCCGGCTTAATCAAACAGTTCCTAACGCAAGTAGCGTGGGGTGATCTCGATTACTTAATTATCGACTACCCTCCAGGAACAGGCGATATTCAGTTAACCCTCTCGCAAACTGCTCCAATTACAGGCGCAGTGATCGTTACAACGCCGCAGGAAGTTTCCCTCTTGGACGTGCGTAAAGCGATTTCGATGTTTAAGACATTGAAAGTGCCGGTTCTCGGTGTCATCGAAACCATGAGCTACTTTATCTGCGACGGCTGCGACAAAAAACATTACCTGTTTAATCAAGGTGGCGGTGAGCGTCTTGTCCGTGAATTCGGTGTGCCACTTCTCGCTGGAATTCCAGTCGACCCGATGGTTTCAAAAGGTGGGGACGAAGGCAAACCGCACGTACGGGATTATCCAGATTCGATCACTGCCAAGTCCTACAAAGAAGCTGCGGGAGCAGTTGCTCAACAGATTGCAATCCTCAGCTCAAACGATGACGGCGGCCTCTCTTCGTTTTCTTTAACGTGGAAAAACTAATATGATCAGAGTCAAAGACATTTCGCAGAAGAACGACCGCACGCTTTCGATCCTTTGGACTGACAACAAAGTCCAGAATCTCGACGTTGTTAAACTCAGACTTAAATGTCCATGCGCGGGTTGCATTGATGAATGGACGCACAAGCCCATACTCAAGCCTGAGCAGATACCGGAAAGTGTTAGACCAGTCAGTATTGAGAGCGTCGGCTCCTACGCCATGAAGATTGCGTTTAATGACGGACACTCTACAGGCATCTATACCTACCAGATGCTGCGCAGCCTAAACTGAAACTTTTGCTGTGTTAAAATAAAGTACCAAGAAGGTCGGGAGAAAACTGCGAAATAGGTAACCCAGATTCAATGCGAAGGGGGAGATCAGGATTCGCAATCAATAAACGACCCCATGTAACCATGTCAAGAAGACCGTCCGCAACTTCGGTTTCAGCTTCTTCGGTCACGAGCGATGCGCCACCCATTATTAAATGTTTCCACATCGGCCTGATTTTTCTTACAACAAGACCAGAAGTTTGAAAGTAGTCAGCTCTAGCGCAGCTTACATCGAGCATACGAAGTCCGATTGATTCTAATCTCGGTACCATATATTCCAGCATAGCCATCAAATCTGGCCACTGATAAAGGCCCGACATGTCTCTGATGGGCGATAGTCTTACAATGACGCGATTACTCCCTATCCGATCGATAACTCCTTTGACCAATTCAGTAAGGAAACGGCATCTATTTTCAATTGAGCCTCCGTAGGCATCAGTACGGTCGTTTATGTTGCTATCGAGAAATTGATCTATTAAATACCCGTGGCCGCAATGCAACTGAACACCATCAAACCCGGCACCCACAGCCAACGCGGCTGCCCGAATAAAGGACTGAATGACAGTTGGTATTTCGTTAGACTCGAGAAAACGCGGAACAGCATAAGGCAAATTATTTTGCCGATTAATTCCGTCAGCAGCGCGGGCAGTAGATGATACTGGTTGAATGCCACCGGTAAAGTCCCCGTGCGATATTCGTCCGCAGTGCCATAGCTGTGCAAAAATCTTACTATCAACAGCATGAACTTTATCTACAACCTGGGTCCAGCTTTGTGCTTGAAGATCATTGGTAAGATGCGGGACATTTCTATAACCGTCTCCGGCCGGATCAACGATGATTCCCTCTGTCAACAGAAGTGCAACTCCACCTTCAGCTCGGCGTCGATAGTACTCCGCCATTTCAAATGTAGCGCATTTGTTGCTGTCAGCAAAACCACGTGTCATCGCTGACATTACGATTCTACTTTTCAAACTGCCCAGCTCACGGCTCAAAAATCTATCTGTTAACAACATTTCACAAGCCCTATATTTACCGAATCAGAATATATATGTTCACTGAGTTTCTATTTCTTCTCAAAGTAGAAGACTTGTCCCCACGATAACTTCATATCAGCTGAAAATCCTAAACAATCCAAATGCGCAAAAATCTCACGCATCTGGACAGAACTAAGATGTAGTGGGTGGACTTCTAAACAGATTTTTTGGACACCATTCAGAGAGCTGGATAGTAGCAATTCATGTTCGGAGCCCTCTATATCGATGGTAAGGTATGTTGGCTTGAATTGCTGAATCAAATCTTCGAAATTGAAATTCGGGACGGAAATTATTCTCGCATCTGGTTGATACAAGACAGAGTTAGACCAGAAATCACGACCGAAATAGAAATCTTCCGATGCATTACAAGTATTACTCACGACACCATTAAAAATGGTTGCCTGAACGGCGTTTCTTTTAAGGTTTCTTTCAATGACAGCAATAAGTTCCGAGCTTGCTTCAAAAGACACTAAAGTTTCTTTGTTTTGAAGGATTTTCGCCATTAAACAGGTTAAAAATCCTATGCCAGCTCCTATTTCTAACACCCTATCATTTGCAGACAAAGTCCTCGACACGATGTGAGCTTCCCGATATTCATATGAACCCTGATACATAGCATCAAGAATCGGCTGACTAATAATTTCGGCGTCAGCCTCAATTATTAGTTTTTGGAGTGCGACCAAATTAACATCGTTGTGGATCGTACTCACCTAAACTCCAATATATTTTAACTTGCTCGGTAATCTGCCATACTTTAACTTATAGCCAGCAAATAAGAAACTTCCGTCTTCCCCCAATTTTGAATATGGCTTACTTTTCTATGGAAATTAGTTCAGATTCCGCAAATTTTGGCCCGCTTTCACAGCGATTTCTATCCGAAATTATTCCTAGCATCCAATCCAAATGCTCGACAAACACCGAAAGCAGCAGGAACTGGCTCAACCTCGGCAAGTATCTGATGCTTGCAGATAGAGTCGCTGATGCAACTTCAGCACTTCAACGCTCACTTCAGCTTGATACGAGCTACGAAGCATTATTACTTTTGGGAGAGCTGTCGATTGGAATGGGAAAGAGAGATGATGCCATTCGCTATCTCAAGACTTGCATTGAATTGCGCTCGGAAAGATGGGAGCCCTGGGCGAGACTTTCTGTAGTATTTGACTGGCTGACTGAACGAGAAGAAGTCATCAAATATCAGACCCAGGCGTTAAAATTGCTAAGCGCTCAAAATACTGGTGGAGAAGTTTTCGCGTCGAAAAAAAATGATCCCGTTTCAATGTACATTGATTTAATTAAACGGACTCTTACCGACCTAATATACGATGAGCCTGAAACTATCTCACTAAGATGCCATGGTCTAGATTGGCCTCTCCGCGCTCATAGTATGATGGGATTGTATGCACTAGATAACATCGAATCATGTGTTCAATCCATTATAGAAGATGGAATAGAGGGAGACTTAGTCGAAGCTGGAGTCTGGCGCGGCGGCGGTACAATTCTGATGAGAGCTATTCTGAAGGTTTTAGGTGACTGCGGTAGAAAAGTTTGGGTATGTGACTCTTTTCAAGGATTACCGGATTCTGATTCTGTCCGTCAAATGACGCAAAAAGACCGTGATCTCCTAGCGGTTAGCCGCAGTACCGTTGAGAATAATTTTCGACGATACGGTATGCTCGATCAGCAAGTTGATTTCCTTGAAGGCTGGTTCACTGACACACTGCCCGCCAGCCCGATCGAGAAAGTTGCGCTGCTACGACTTGACGGCGATTTGTATTCTTCGACGTGGGATAGTTTGATTCACCTTTATCAAAAAGTTAGCCCAGGCGGCTTTGTGATAATTGATGATTTTGGTTCGATACCCGAGTGCCGCGACGCGGTTACACACTTTCGCAGAAAGTTTTCCATCAGCGAACCGATACATTTTATAAACTGGCAGGCAATTTATTGGCGAAAATCACTGTAGCCGTTACTACATCACTTGTGGCTATTTCAGGACGATCGATCATAGATTTTATTTTTTGCCCCGAAGTCATCTCGAGACATTTTTTTATCACATCTTCGACCTGAGGCAGAACATGTTCAGCTGCACTACCAATCGGTACAAATGCATCGGCAGCGGTTATTCGAGCTATATTGCGAGTTTTAAGCAAGCCGCGAACCGCAAGCTCGGCTAAAATTTCTTCAGAAACAGATCCTTGCGGTCGACACTCATCAACTATGAGAACCGACTCTACGTATTGCACTTGTTCAGCTATTTGATCAATACGGAGAGGTTTCAACCATCTAAGGTCAATGACTCTCACATTGCAGTCATATTTTTCTTTCAAAATTTTAGTCGCCTGAAGGGATATCGGTAAACAATTTCCATAAGTAAAAATTGCTATGTCTTCCCCCGAACCAAAAACACTTATGCTGTCAATATCCATATCAATAGCATCCGGCCCTGGATACCGTGATAGCCAAGCACCATCGCCTTCATCATAAAGGTCTTTTTTCGCGTACAGGGCAATCGGTTCAATAAAAATACATATTTTATCTTTTGTCTGGGCGAGATCAACACAACGTCGAAACATGTTTACCGCGTCATTTCCGCGGCTGGGACAAGCGATCACGATTCCAGGTATATCTCTAAAAACCGCAAGAGAATTTTCATTGTGGAAGTGCCCACCGAAGCCCTGATAAGCCAAACCTGCAATTCGGATAACCATCGGATTAGAGAACTGACCATTAGAAAGATAGAGAAGAGTTGAGGCTTCGCTTCTAATTTGGTCCTCGGCATTATGAACATAAGACAGAAATTGAATTTCTGGAATCGGCAGAATGCCGTTGTGAGCAAATCCGATGGCTGCGCCAAGAATCGAAGTCTCATATAAAAGTGTATTAAAAACGCGGTGAGTTCCGAATCTCTTTACGAGACCAGCAGTAATATTATAGATCCCACCTTTTTCTGCGACATCTTCGCCTAAAATCAAAGTGTTCTTGTAATGTAACAATGTGTCAATTAGGACCCAATTAATCAATCTGCCTAAAGTTTGAGGCCTATCCAGAAGTGCATACTCTGCACCGAATTTTTCTTCTCGCTCCTCGTTAGAAACAGGCAAAGCTTTCGGGCCAATTTTTCCTTTGATGCGCATCTCTCCAACTAGAGAGTGCTTAGGAGCTAGAATAACAGAGGCAGAAAGTCTCTCTACCGAACTAGCAACACGGTCCCGACACTCTTCATAGAGACTAAGTATCTCTAGACTACTGATATAGTTACTTTCGAGCAAAATACGGGCTGAGTGTAGCAAAGGATCTTGCTCTTGATCACGAAGGATTTCTTCCTGGCTACGATATCGGCTCTCTAGATCGGAGCCGGCATGCGCCATCAATCGAACTGTTTTCAAATGAAGAAACGCCGGTTTTTTCGTCGTCCTTACATGAGCAATGGCTTCAAGGGTTTCGGCATAAGTCTCGAACAAATCTGTTCCATCAGCCTGAAAATAGTTCAGATATGGTCTGAATTCTGTTGCCGTTTTTACCCAATCTGGAGGGGTGCGAACTGAAACAGCTAATCCGTTATCCTCACAAACAAAGAGAATTGGAACTGGAATATGCTGATGCTGACACCAAGATGTCGTGTTAAATGCGGCTTGCGCTGAAGCATGATTAATCGATCCATCGCCAAAGGAACAGATAACGACACTATCCAATGGCCAGGGACTGGCGAGATTCATTTTCCTCGATTTTTCGATACTTAATGCCGCGCCGACCGCTTTTGGTAAATGGGAAGCGATGGTGCTTGTCTGGGGTGGAACATTCATTCCAAAGCTTCCAAAAACTTTGTGTCGCCCAGCCGCTATTGGATCCCGGAAATCGTTCAATAGAGAATGTACGAGATCGTCGACAATATCTTTTCCAGCTAATTTCCGCGATTTTTGCACAAACAACGCGCCGCTCCGATAATGCAAAAACATAGGATCTTGCAAACGAGCAATTTCACCGATGCATACATTACCCTCGTGTCCTGCGCTGCCAATTGTGTAGTAACAAAGATTTTGCGAACGAAGAATTCTTGCAGCCATATCGATATTGCGAGAAATCAATTGAGAACAAAATAGATCAATAACCAACTTACGACTGATTGGATTACCCTTGTAAAATGCGGTCTGACGTTCAGGGAAACGCCCGCTCTTGATCGACTGCAGCAGAAAATCGTTCATTTTATCGAGAGAAGCCACAAACATTATCGATCCTCCGTGCGCAATACAGGCGTTTTATATTATCAAATGTTCAAACGTACCGCGCCGGAGTTTAGTCCCGAGCCATTCCCCAAGTACCTTCAACAATCGATTTTTTCTAAGAAAAATACTTTTTCTTACAATAGCCACAAATCACATTTCGGTCCGAAAAAACATGATTGAAATACGCTACTTTGATAGAATACCCGAACGAATTGAAAAACTACCGAGAATTTTCCAACATACTCGCTGCTGAATCATAGGATCAACTGTGACATGACTTGTAAAGTTGACAAGATGTTTTGTACAGCACCATTCGAGCTGTTAATGTTCGGGAATGGTGGTCAAAATTGGATCTGCTGTCCTGCATGGCTTCCGGTATCCGTTGGTAAGACAATCAAAGGCTCTTTATCGGCTGACTGGAATTCGTCTGCTGCGCAACAGATTCGCAGTTCCATTCATGACGGAACATTCTCGCTATGCAAGCCGACTTGTCCGCACCTTACTAAAAAATCCGGATTTGTAAAGAAAGTGTCGGAAATCCAGGATCCCGCATTGCGGATGTATATCGAAGAAAAAACCACAATGCTACCTTCGGGTCCGAAAAAGATTTACTTCAGCCATGACCGGACCTGCAATTTAGCATGCCCAAGTTGCCGGAACGGATTCATTCGCGCCAATGAAAAAGAGCAGCACCGACTCGAAGTACTTCAGAACGATGCACTTTCGTCCTTTTCCCAGTCAATTGAAGAGCTCTATGTATCGGGAGACGGTGACCCGTTTAGTAGTCCGACACTCAACAAACTACTTGTTGAATTAGACCCTGAGAAATATCCCAATCTAAAACTGATTCATCTGCACACAAATGCGCAGATGTGGAATGAAGAAAATTGGAAAAAGTTATCGCATATTCATTTTCTTGTAAAATCCGCACACATTTCAATCGACGCTGCGACCAGTGCGACCTACCGAATAAACCGACCTGGCGGTAGTTTCAAGAGACTGATGCGAAATCTCGAATTCATAAAAGATATTAGGGCGAAGATTCACATCAGTTTTGTCGTGCAGCAGAATAACTATTCGGAGATGAAGGAATTTGCCCGTCTCGGACGAGAAATTCTCGATTTTAATGTCATCTTCACCCATATAGATAACTGGGGTAATCTAAGTTCAGCAGAATATATCAAACGAGCCGTCCATCAGGCTTCACATCCTGAACATCACCTGCTGGTGGAAGTTCTACAAGATCCGGTTTTTAATGACCCACGTATTGATCTTGGAAACCTTACTCATCTATCGAGTTATACTCCGTCCCATCATGCTTTAAGTTTGGATTTTCTGTGACGACACCGGTCACATTTTCAGTCGTTGTACCTACTTTTCGAAGAACAACAAAAGTTATACAAGCAATGGAATCAGTGCGAGCAAGCCGAAACGTTTCGGTTGAGTTGATCGTAGTTGAGAATGGATCCGACTTTGCGACAAAAACGTTTTTATCTGAACGGATCAAGTCCGATACCTATGTCGATTTATCAATAAATCTTGGCCCTGGAGGCGCGCGAAATCGTGGCGCGGAAGTGGCTAACGGGCAATACTTGCTATTTCTTGACAGCGATGACGAACTTTATCCGTATTCCCTGGCAACTTTTCAGAACGTTCTTGCGTCGCACCCGCTCGATATGCTTTACGGAGCGCCGGGAGAAAATCAGAATATCGGTGCAACAGGACCACTTTTCCAAGTTTTTGACGATTTCCTTGATGAACGAAACCCGTTCATCGTTGCTTTCCCAAGCGGCATGGTCATTCAGCGATCGATTTTTTTGGAATCAGGCGGTTTTGTCGAAGGTACCGACCACATGGAAGATCTTGACCTCTGGTTTCGAATGGGAACCAACACAAGATTCGGGGCTATCAGTTCGCCTCACTTATTTAAACGGAATGAAGGCAACGACAGCAGATCCCTCGATCTCGAGTTTTCCTTTCGGGCGATTAGCAATCTGATTGAAAGAGAATTTTTAGGAGTCTATCGAGGGACTGAACAGCAGGAAAAGGTGAGAAAACATACCATCGAAAAAGTGGTGGAGTACTATTGCAAGCTATATGCAGAAAGCACTAGTTCAAAGTTAAGCGCTGAACTTCAAAAAGTACTTAGCAAAATCTCTCGTTAGCTTTAACGATTCAGATGACGTTGTCAAACGGCAGTAAAGATCATGCCGGAAGCTATGAAAAATCTCACTACCGCTGATTGCCTTTGTTGGAAGATTTGAGGATGGGCAATTTAGCAATGCCCCTAAATTGTGGCAAATTGGTTTTCCCTCTCCCGAAAGGCTCATGAAGATGTCGTCTGACAAATGCGAGTATTTTTGTTTTTGTTCAGGATGCTGTCTCACAAGATCATCATAAATTGATATGGTTTTTTTCGCATGCGATCGACAGAAGGCGTAAGCCCTATTCATTATATCAACCCGGCAATCGCGTTGCTCAATTTGGTAGATCCAACCTTTGGCGATCGCTTGTTCCTCGGTTAGGGGTTCTAAAGAGGGAATCCTTACGATATCCTGACCCCAAACACCGTGAATAACTTGCGGCTCTGTAAGCAAACCTCGCGCCAGTTCATAAATTTGGTGGGGAAACAGAAACAAGTCGTCATCAATCGACATAAAATAGTCAGAGCTAGTTTGGCTTGCAAGGAAATACCTAATGATAGGGCCGTAATCTTCGGTTTGGTCGAGGCATTTTACGATAGGATCTTTTGATTTCACCCAGGATTTAATTCGTATGTCTTTATTATTGTTAGAGACAATAATCTCAGAAGCGATGTTGGAAGCTAGTACAGCGTCGACAATTGCAGAAATATTCCTGTAGCGGCGAAAACTCAATAGGATAACCGTGAATTTCTCAGGAAGACTTGGAGCACGGTAGGTGACTTGGGAGCTTAACCATGAAAAATAAGCTCGGAAAAACCGCAGGCGATGTTTGGACTCAAACGCACGCGTTTGTTGCACTAAGTCCCAAAACTGGGAGCGCTGAATTATTCCAGGACGCTTAATTTGATCGGACATCATGATCCTGTAAGTTGTATAATAAATTATAAGATCGGTTTAAAAAGTGATCAATAGGGCGGACTTTGTCAGGAAAACTACAAAAACGAGTATTACTTGTTAATTTCGGCACCTTCGGCGATTTCTGCCAGGGTCAAGAACTTATGAATAGTCTCCTAGCCCTCGGAGTGCAAGTCGACCATATGGGTCCTGATAATTTCAGATTCAATGAATCGAAGGAGCACTCTTTCACCCCTTTGTTACCTGCTCAGGCAATTGAAGACGCACTCAAGTACGCTTTCACTTTTTCCACTGTCTCAGAACGAACCGGCCACTTCATTCGTAACATCAGCAATAACTTAATGGATGTTCCATCGAAGATTTCCAACGTCCTCCAGACTACTCATTACGATCTGGTACTAATCCACTATTTCTATCTTTACTGTCTGCAAGACCTTCAGAAGAAAATCGAAAGCAAAACAAAGCTTGGTATTTTCCATTTAACGCCGGCACCACTTGATGATATCAACACCAATTGCGGCAGAATTCCCAACTTAGTATCACTGCCTATAGACCGTATTTTTGACTGTTCTACAGTAACGCTTCCTAAGCATTGGCACCTTTCACACAGCTGGCTGCCCGAAAAGCAAGTTCCGTTCAGCTCAGTATCAACGTTTGATGAGGTAAATCTACGCCCGGGAGGTCTGATAGTAGTAAGTCTCGGTTCATTTGCGTCGTTTGTAGACCGCGACTATTTGCAAGTAATACTAAACGTACTTTCCGAACTCGACCAACAGGTAATTATTGATGGAAATTGGGGGATGAAAGCTCCATCTCCGAATATCACCTTCGTTAGTGGTGTTCCTCACAGCGAGTTATTCAATCACTGTTCTTTACTTGTAACACATTGCAGCGCTGGTGTTGTTATGAAGGCACTCAAGCTTGGACTAAAGATGGTATGCCTACCTCAGTTTGCCGATCAAGAAATGTTAGCGCAGGCTTGCTGGGTGAGGGGAAACGCTGTTGGAGTCATCAAACCCCAATTCTTCTCTCAGCAAAGATTCAGCGATCTGATTCAACGATCTTTAGAGACGATAGACGACATCGATCCCTTGGACCTATCTGATTACCCTACTGTGGCTGACGCAGCGAAAGTTGTTTTCGCTTTTATCGATCAAAGCTTAGAGGCTTGAGAATATCTCTCTACTTCAAAATGGAGAGAGGTGATAGTTGACCAAACTTCCAAAGATGATTGTTCAATTGAAATCTTATTTAAAGCGGCACTGGCATAATTTAGTGGATCTATTGTTCCAATCGCTAGTTCTTGTTTGAGTGCAGTCAAAAGCAACTCAGACGAACTTTCCGACTTTTTAATCACTTGATAAGTTCTTTCCGCAGCAACTAAACGTGCCTTTAGATTCGCAATAATAGAATTGTTCAGGTCGACAGTGGAGTAATAACTTTTTGTCGCGGACTCGAGTTCTTCGCGAGTCGACTGCTGCAAAAGATCGCCCTTCCGTCCAGGAATATTCCACGAGAACGAAACACCTAGAGACACCGACCCAGTCTCTGTTTCTGAATCGATACTATTGTTCCATTGGCCCGAGACAAACGGACTAACGCTGGGTTTATACTCTAGTCGTTGAATTTTTGCTGATTTTTCTGTTGCCTGTTTCCGGTAGCCAGCACTTACTGCTGAAGGAAACTCCGTTCCTTCAATCTTGGTCGCATTCAACAAATTTTTTGTTTCGGCGAAAGGGTCCTTTGACGACGGGAAACTGCATAAAAAACGATGTTTTTCCGAAGCTTTTAATAGAGAACTTACAAACTTTGTACCGTTTCTTTCTAAATTAACTACATAGCCGTCGACAATAGACATTTGACCAGAAATCTGTCGTTCTACCGAGGTCTCCAAATCTTTAAAACTGAGAAAATTTGTCTGAGAGATGAGATTTGCTTTGACCTGAGCCTCGCCTCGTTTCAGTACCCATATTACGAGCTCCTTGGAATCTTCTAGTCGTTCCAACTTGCATCGAGCAACGTAATAATCAAGAAGTTGCCGAAATATCTGCAATTCTAGGTCGAGTTTTGCCTGGATGATATTCCATTTGTTTGAAAGCGATAGGTCCTGATTTCTTGATCTGGAAGTCTTGGAAAAACCGCGGTTACCTTCTCGATTAATGTCATGGCTTAAACTAGCAGATGTTGTATAGACACGCGATTTCGCGTCTGTCGCTGAATTTGGTACGAAGGGGTTCTTCTGATTTTTTGCATCTACATAGTTGACACCTAAATTCATTGAGGCCAATGTGCCCGCATCGAAAACATATTTTAGTTCGTTCGAAAATATATGTGTACGAACTTCCCTCGTCTCATTTTCAGTTTCGATGGGTCGTGCTTCATCGATTGAAAGGGTCGAGGTCGTCGTCCACGGCGATCGCAAAAGCGCTGCTTCGGACTCAAAATTCGCAGATTTAATCCTGGAATCCAGGCCTTCGTATTGTGGACTAGCCTGAATAGGTACCCACACCTGTTTGAACCACGCATCGAAGTCAGAAGCTGACGCTAACGAAGGCGCGGTAAAAAGGTAAATAGTAGTGATCCATGTGAATAGAAATTTTTCCATATTTACATCGTCATCTGATTGCGGAAAAGTTTGAAATAGAGACCATGTTTTGCCATTAAATCATGATGCGTTCCAAACTCAACTATTTCCCCTTGATCCAGAGCATATATTCGATCAGCGTTGATAATAGTATTGAGCCGGTGCGCAATTATGACTGTCGTTTTTCCTGATCTTTGACCGGTATTTTGCATAACAACTTTCTCCGACAAAGAATCAAGTGCGCTAGTCGCTTCGTCCATAACGAGAATAGGTGGATCGCGATATAGCGCTCTTGCAATGTTTAGACGCTGCCGTTGCCCACCCGATAGGCCTCCGCCGTTTTCGGAAAGGTCGGTGTGAAAACCATTGGGTAATTCTAGTATGAAATCGAGACAATCAGCTCTTTTTGCCGCATCGACAGCTTTCTGATAGGTAGCTTGGGGATCACCCATAGTTACATTATCGAATATCGTGCCGCTAAAAATAGTGTTTTCTTGAATTATGGCACCAACACTTGTTCGAAGTTGTCCAAGAGGAATCTGAGCTTGATCAATCCCGCCGTAGCGTATTGTACCGTGGAGAGGCTGATAAAGACCGGTAATCATATGACCAAGTGTTGTTTTCCCAGATCCACTGCGACCAACTAATGCGATTGTCTCACCAGCAGCTATTGTCATATTGATGTTATTCAAAACATTGTCAGAAAGTTCACCTCCATACTTGAAGGAAACTTTTTCTAAAACAATGTCACCGAGAAAGTGATCGGGACTAACTTTAGTAGTTACTTCCTGCAAGCGTTCTGGAGCAGCAGTAAACACGTCGTCAACGCGTGCCAAACTAACACCCATCTCGTGAAACTGGGCATATTCGTTCACCAAGGCAACTGCAGGTGATATCATTTGAGTTGAAAGCGCTGTAAGAGCCATGACCTGACCAAAAGTAAGTTCATTTTGAATGTAAAAGTAGACACCCATTAAAAGAATCACAGATGAAATAGACTGGTTCAAAAGTCCCGCTGTTACATTGAAGCTGGATCCAAGGTATCCCATCTTACGATCAAGCTCGAATGTCTCAAGTATTCTAGTCATCCACTTCCAGCGAGCTGCTGTTTCCGCTCCGAGTGACTGCAATGTCGCTAATCCGCGAATCTGCTCGACAGCTGTTGATGACGATCGGGCTTGCGCTCGGTATTTTTTTGCGTGCAATTCCGTTAACCGAGGCGTGATCCAGATTACCAAACCAGACATAATAGGAATAAAGATCAACGCAACTGCAAATATATAGATGTTATAGAACGCAACAACAGAACCGTAGACGAAGACCGACAGGAAATTAAAAAACAGAAGCAAGGGTTTTGCACTGAAAAAGGCGCGAATCTTCTTCAGTTCACCGATTCTGGTCGTAATATCTCCAACGCGCCTCACTGCATAGTAGCCCATCGGCAACGACATTATTTTTTGCAGAAATAGGGACGTAAATTTCACATCTACAGCTGATGTGAAATGGGTCGTGAGATAGGACTGCATCCAGCTTAGAACCTGACTAAACACCGCAATCGACATCAATCCTGCTGCCATAAGGTCAATCGAATTGAAGTCACGGTCCAGCAACACAGTATCGAATAAAAATTGCTGTATAAGCGGCATACCCAGACCAACGACAAAACTAATGATCGCCAGTAAGCTGATCGCGCCCCATTGCCGACCAAATCCTTTAAATATCGTAAAATATTTCCAATAAAACGGTTTGGAGTCTGGTTGTTTGTAAAATTCCTCTGTTGGTATTAGGCAAAAGGAGTTACCGCTGTATTCGTTAAAAAATTCTTTCCAAGTAATCGTGTTTGGACCTATTGCGGGGTCAAACACAGATACCGACTCTTTCGAGACATGATAAACGACGATGTAATGCCGCCGCATCAACGCTATGAATGGACGCTTTAACTTCGAAACAGATTTATATTGCTTGGCAATGATGCCACAGGTTCGGAATCCAACGATGTCCGCGCCTCTTTTTAGTCCCAATAATGTAGCGCCCTCGCGGGTCACTTGTATGAGCGAGCGAAACCGGGGGATGCCAATATGCTTCCCATAGAATTTGGCAATTGTCGCCATGACCGCTGCACCGCAGTCCATTTCATCGTGCTGCTTAAGTCCTCTCATCTTTCTTTTTGAGGGAATAGGTTGTTCATCGTCGGACAAAAATGAAGACGGATCTTCTCCGTCATCGTATTGCTCATAATTCTTGGTCCGGCTTCTCTTGTCGTCATTCGTTGCAAGTTTGTCAAAAGACTTTAGAACAGAATTTACTGTATCTACGTCATCAAGAAAGCTTTCGAATTGTTCTTTGAAAGAGAATTTTTCCCATTGCTCTCTCTTTAAAACCCAAAACTGTGCGCCGGGGCTAGGATCTATTTGTAGGTCATGATCTTTTTCTACTATGTATAGGTAACTTCCCCCGACTGCGTGGCCAATTGAGCGAAAGTGTTGGCCCACGCGGCCACGAACAATTAATTCACCGGCTATTGAGATAACTAGCGCACCGGAATTCAAATTAATCGACTTGATATCCTCAGATTCCATTTTCGACAAGCTTCTAACAACGATTTGTGCCTGGGCCTGCGTAACACCGACTAACTTCAAATCACGGTTAAGTTTCTGGATTTCCGGATTCTGCGTAATAATAGTCAGGTATTCAAGGAGATCGGGGGTCTTGGAAAGAGAGGCGAGCAAAGCTTGCGAGCCTATTCGAAGAATAGTGCATTCAGTTTCCGCAACCCATTTCGTTGCCCATTCATTCTCACCGGTTAGAAATCTATCCAATTCTATTGTTTGACCATCAGTTACTTCACGCACTTTCCGGCTGTTCCGACCAACCCTGCTTTGATCTTCCCAAACAGCTACCGCTCCTGCGGCCACAAGTATCAGTTCCTGCTTTGGGGATGTTTGGCGAATAGTCTGGCCTGGAAGATATGTTTCGACTTTTGTCTTCTGCAGAATTTTTTTAGCTTCGTTAAGCTTTAGAAACGTGAAGATCGATTTGGAACGCAGTTTTAAAAAAAACTCCGTAGCAAGTAAGTCTTGCGAAACATCCTGCAAATCTAAAGCTTTCGATCCTTCCATTTTTTATGCTACTCCTGATGATATTTGGTCAACAAACAGCTCTGAGTAGTAGCCCTGTTTTGCTAGTAGTGTGCTGTGCGAACCATCTTCCACAATCGCGCCATCTTTCATCACCAGAATACGGTCTGCGTGTCTGATTGTGGACAAGCGGTGCGCAATAATCAGCGAGGTTCTATCCCGAGTAATGGGATTCATGTTTCGCATAATAAGATTTTCTGATTCTGAGTCTAGAGCTGAGGTCGCTTCATCCATGATCAAAATTCGTGGATTTTTGAAAAGTGTTCTAGCAATAGAAACCCGTTGTCTCTGCCCCCCCGAAAGACCATTACCACCTTCTCCGAGATAGTAATTGTATTGGCCAGGGAGGCCGTCAATAAACTCAGATGCGCCTGATCCGACAGCTGCATGTACAACATCAGTATCTAAAGGGGCATCGTCCGAATATGCGATGTTGGCAGCAATAGTACCTTCAAACAGCTCATTTTCTTGGAGAACAACTCCTATCTGACTTCTTTTGCTCGATGCACTTAACTGATTTGATTCGTATCCATCAAAGAAAACCCGCCCAATCGTAGCAGTCAAATTGTTGGCTATAATATTCGCCAAAGTCGATTTGCCACAGCCGCTTCTGCCGACGATCGCAACCGTTTGGCCCGGATAGATCACAAAATCTATATCCTTAAGAACCCATGGCGCATCAGCGTCGTAACGAAATGACAATCCTTCAACTTTTATTTTTCCCTTAAGAATAACCGATTGATTTGCGACTGACTTGAGCTCACTCTCGCCCGGTGGCTTAGCAAGAGTTTCAGCGACTCGTTTCCAAGAAACCTTAATCTGTTCGATTTGAGTGAAGAACCCAGCTAAACCAATAATAGGTCCAGCAAGAGAACCGAAATAAGCATTGATCGCAACCACTTCACCGATACTAATTTCTCCTCGACTGGCTAATTTAAGGCTGATCCACATAGCTGCTGTTGAAACTGCTGTTGTAAGAATCGTTACAAATCCATTTATGGTGACGCCTTCCATTTCCACCTGACGCTCTAATATTCCACCGGCGACGTTATTTTTTTCCAGTTTCTTTCGAACGATGTCTTCTGCATTTAGGCTTTTAATGGTCGCGATTCCGGATACAGCCTCAGTGATAAGACTGCCGCCTTCTTTGCCGACTTCATATTGCTTTTCATAATTTTGTTTGACGCGGGCAAGGTGGACAAAACGAATTGCAACAATTATTGGTAAAAGCCCGAAAGCCATGAGTGCGAGCTGGGTATCATACTGCATTAGAAGAAAACTATAGAGAATGATTGAGGCTAATTGCATGCCAATTTGTATGGGTGCAGTAGTAAAGAAACTTTTCAGTGTGTTGATTTCCGAAAACTGTGCTCCAAAGTCTCCAACCCTATTTTTACTGTGATCAGAAGTTTTTATTCGTAAATAGTGGCGATAGAATAGATCGAAAATTCTTTGATTCAATCGGTGCGTGTATTCAATCCTCGCTGCCGTCTGAAGAACCGATATTATTAAAGTGGTAAACATGACTAGAACCGTCGCGACAGTGAGAGTTACCACTGCATTCCAGTCCCGTAGAGACAGGACATCATCGACGATTTTTTCCGTAATCTTCGGGCCAATCGCTCCAATCAGCAACAAGATGATGTTTAGTACGACAATATTTGTCAGCATGCTTTTTTGTTTTAAAGCTACTCGAACGATAGCTTGCCGAGTTTTTCTCATTAAACCTTTGAGCAATTCTGACTCTGGTTTTCCCTCATCGCTCGTTGTGTTAACGCGAATAGTAGCAAGTTCATCAGGTTGAACTTCTATGACCTGACCATTCCACCTACTTTCGAAATCTAATTTGTCAACAAGCACGAATCCAACACAGGGATCGGCAATGATTACATAATTTTTAGTCGCATTCAGGACTGCTACGTACCTGCTTCCGTAAACTGTCAGCAAAGGCATTTCCTGGCGGGCAAGATCTTCGAACTTAGTCTTCAATGCCATTCCAACCAGTCCGTAGGCTTCAAGAATCGTTGCTACCTTTAGCGGAGATAGTATCGGAAATTGGCCCGCTTCGACGGAGATATTATGGCGGTTATAGGGAGTCCGATGAATTTCTGCGACGTTCTTTATGGAAGCGACAATAGAACCATGATCTGAGGAACTAAAATGCAGATCCTCTGGATTGAATTTTACTCCGAGTTTAATCAAATCAGGCAAACCCAATCGGATTCCTGGCTGCGGCGAAATTGTGTTATCTGTGGTTCCATTTTTATTAGTGAATTGAATCCAAGGCTCATCATGTAGTGACTCGACAAGTTGGAGGCGTTCAAATTCACTTGTGATTTCTCGGGTGAGATCAAGAGTTCGAATTTTCGCGGGTTCAACGATAGTGCAAGTGTAGGGATATATATGAGGTGCTTCCATAGACACACCGCCGAACCAAGCACCTTCGGTTAGCAATGTCGAAATCTCGCTGGAAGAGCCTGATTGCGTAATCCGCACCGATCCTGAATCGACAAGAAACAACTGCGGAGACGTCAGCTCTA
>CAMAXT010000019.1 GCA_945862295.1 Pseudobacteriovorax antillogorgiicola | reverse complement strand
GAAAAAGTTATGCGGACTAAGTGGACTGAGTAAGACCAGTAGTTGATCGTAAAGTAGACCACTACTAGTCCGATCAGTGCTGTTATTTGATTCTTGGCAAGACTTGCAGGACTTACCTCTTTTTTTGCAATCCGCCAGGCACCAAGTGCTAGCAGTAAAATATAGGCAGAAACGACCATTGAAAAAGCGTACTCGCTTGAGCCCATGGTCATGCCAATAAGCCGGATCAGTGTGGTTTGAATTGTTAAAGCGCAAAACCCCGCAAGAAGAGCTGTGATGTTTAGAGGGAAAACGTCGCGATCACCGAAGACCGATTTAAGTAGGCTTGCTTTTGCTTTTGACTGGTCAGCGTTTGGAGTGTCAGTTTTAGGAATGTCATTAGGAAGATATTTACCGACAAATACCAAAGTCAGTCCGCAGATGATATTAGCGAATGACAAATAGAACATAGTCAGTGGTAGGCCGAATTTCGGCAACAAAACAAATCCGCCTAAAAGGCAACCTAAGAATGCACCGGCAGTGTTGACCGAGTAAATGCGGGCGTGCATTGGTCCTGAGTTTTTGAGACTGGTAGAAAGCGCTTGCGTTAAAAGCGGTAGGGTTACACCCATCAGAACTGTTGGAAACCCGATCACGATTGTTGTGACAAAAACGTCGAGTGCGAACGAGAACGAAGCTGTTGGATCAAGAATTCCAAAGGTGGACATGACCAAGTTGAAGATGCTGTCAAAAAAGAATGCCCAAAGACCAATTAGGAGTTCGGCCCAACCGGTCATTTTTACCAACTGACTTGTTGAGCGGCGTCGAGAAAGATTGCCGAATAATTGGTAGCCGACTGCAAGGCCACCAAGAAACACTGCAAGGACAAGTGCGGTAGCTTGAGCTTGCGAGCCTAGAAGATTTGCCAAATATTTTTGCCAAGCAACTTCATAGACCAATCCAGAGAAGCCGGTAAAAAGTGTTGTTGAGATAATTAAATAGGTCAATGCAGCCAAGGGTCCCTCGCGATTGGTAGAAATGCAAATTCATTAGGCTTTTATGTAGTAGCGATGCTCTTAAATTATATCATATGGGGATGTTGAAGTTGGAGTCTCGACGGGAGGCAGATGATACGGTTGACCTGGAACCAAGGATCTTAATATCATGACGATCTAAACTTGTTTTATCAATAACTCAAAATGCCTGACTTCGATCAGTGTATCAACGAATGGCGCAAGTTCAGGAACTTTGCGAGTCAAACTGATAAGGCCAGTTAGGTCCTGCTCCTCAGCTAAGCGCTTCATAGATTGTTTAAACGAAATATTTTTCCTTAAGTATTCACTAAAGGCCATCATCGCTTTGACGCCGGCCATTTTAGTATTGATGTCAGTCTTTTGAGTGTCCGTCATATCAAGTCTCCCGTGTCAACCTATCTCGCACAATTATGCATGACCATATTAGCATAGTCCGAGATTTGAGAGATTTAGAACTAGGAGTATACTCGTTTGATCGAAACATCAGAATCAATTCGCCCTTGGAGTCATTTATGAGTCACATTAAGGTCCCAGATGGAGCACCTGGCATAATCGGTCCGATGATGGCTTACCCGGAGACAGCAAAACCGCTCAATGAATTAGCCGAATTATTGCTTTCCCAGCAGACACCCACCTTTTCTAAAGGCGAGCGGGAAACGGTTGCAGGATATGTTTCTTACTTAAACAACTGTATTTTCTGTTCCGAGAGTCATGGTGCTGTCGCTGACTTTCATGAAAAAAAACCTGGTTTAAGCAAGAGCGTCTGGAAGAATATGGAGACTGCTCCTATCAACGATCGTCTAAAGGCCCTTCTACGAATTGCTGGCAAAGTGCAAAAAGACGCAAGATCGGTTAGTAAGAAAGACGTTGAAGCAGCAATTGCACTCGGCTCAACTGAACGTGATGTTCATGATGCTGTTTTAATCGCGTCGGCATTTTGTATGTTCAACCGCTATGTCGATGGCCTAGGCACTATTGCCCCGCCCAGAGACTCTCCTGCTTATCTCGCTATGGGCGAAAGGCTTGCGACAAAAGGCTACCGAAAAGCGATTTAACTGCATAAATCAGTCAAAAATTAGGTGTTACAGTACTCTATATCCCACTCCGAATGCTGACGTCAGTGGCAAAGGGTGGGGTTTTTGTTTGCCTATGTCTCAAATGTTTTGATTTTGCCAATTCCACTTTTGACCCTCATCAATTGCTTTAGAACGCTAGTAAATTACCGATATCTATAGAGGTTTATTCCTCAAAACTTGTTACTGGGGCAAGGCGATCGCTCGAACGATCAACATTCCTGGATTCGAAGTTCTGCGTGAGATTAGCTCGGGCAGCTTTGGAGTTCTGTATCAAGTGCGAAGGGCTCAAGTCGACTTCGCAGTAAAAGTCATTCGTCCAGAAAATAATGAGCTGCAAATCAAAGCCAATGCGCTCGCCTTTACCGAAGGCGCAACGTTGGTGCGTCTTAGACATCCGAATCTTGTGCAAGTCCATGAAGTAGGAAAGATAGGTACTGAAACTTACATTCTAATGGATTTTATCAATGGCAGACCTTTTTCCGAAGTTATTGAGTCCGAACAGCTGACTGAAACTAAAATCATTTCGATCTTTAAGCAAATTATTGCTGCTCTTGCTCAGGTACATGATCACGGCATTGTGCATCGTGATCTGAAACCCGCTAACGTTCTTGTTGACGAAAAAGGTCGTGCAGTTCTGATCGATTTCGGTCTGGCGTCTGAAGTCAGCAAATTAGGTGTCAGCAATGAATTCGTCGGAAGCTACTTGTTTTGCTCGCCTGAGCAATGCGGCCTTTTGCAGCGGACAGTGGACATTCGCTCAGATCTGTATGCCAAATCATATGAACTACTATTTTTATTTCCGCGCGCAAGCTTGGATAGAATCGTACTTCAACAGCGAGAGCGCAGAACAAGACGCCTGCGTCGTCGGGTTAAAACTCGCACTGAAGGATCTGTACGTTTGTCGGCGAACGCCTCTGTACCGAGTGCTTCATCGGTTCGCATTAGCAGTCATTGTGTTTCACGAGGGTAAACTCGATCGCTGCTTACTAGATCTGGAGAAAGTTGAAGCAGAAGCCGCCCGCCAGGATGTTCCCCTAAACGACGACTACACGGTAATCGTAATCGACTTGCTAGCCTCCGCATCCCCTGCAATTTTACTTGATGATGATGTCGCCTAACCCGCAACTGCCTGGTAGACTGTAGCTACCGATTCGGACCTCGATAAAAAGGAAATACATATGTCGCAAGCTGCACCATCTAAACTTGTACCAGCAACAGATCACAAATCAGTTCATGGGATACTTCAAACCCAGCGAAATTATTTTGAAACAGGAAAAACTCTTCCATATAAATTTCGTGATGATCAGTTAAAGCGTCTTAAAGCTGGCGTTAAAAAATATGAAGAGCAGTTTATTGCAGCGTTGAAGGCTGATTTAGGAAAGTCTTCATTTGAATCCTATATCGGTGAGATCGGCTTTCTCTATGGAGAGATCGATCATACAAGAAAAAATCTCAAATCTTGGATGCGCACCCGAGGCATCGGTACCTCTGTACTTCTTTTCCCTTCGTTCGGCTCTGTTACCAGCGATCCAAAGGGCTGCGTGCTCATTATGTCGCCTTGGAATTATCCTGTGAATCTTGCTTTAGCACCGCTGATTGGCGCGATCGCAGCTGGTAATTGCGCTATCATCAAACCTTCTGAGGTTGCGCCCGCAACTGCGAAAGTTGTTGGTGATATGATTGCTGATACGTTTCCAAAAGAACTCGTTGCAGTAGTGCAAGGAGATGCTTCTTTAGCAAAAGCATTGCTGGCAGAACAGTTTGATCACATCTTCTTCACTGGTAGTACAGAGGTCGGAAGACAAGTGGCCATGGAAGCTGCGAAACAACTTATTCCTGTAACTTTGGAACTCGGTGGAAAAAGTCCGTGCATTGTCGAGCCAGACGCAAACCTATCAGTTGCTGCTCGCCGCATTGTTTGGGGCAAATTTTTTAACGGCGGACAAACATGCGTTGCACCCGATTACATCTTGGCTCACAACAGCATCAAGACCCAATTGATCAATGAGATCAGTCAAGCAATCACCAAAGCATTTGGAGAAAATCCAGAAGAGAGTCCTGACCTAGCGAGAATCATTAACCAAAGACATTTTGACCGATTGGTAGGACTGATGGGTCAAGGCCGTGTTGTGTTTGGCGGGAAGACAAATCGTGAGAATTCCTATATTGGCCCAACAATTATCGACGACGTTAAAATGGACCATAAGATTATGGCGGAAGAGATATTCGGCCCGCTTCTGCCTATCCTTGGCTATAGCGATATGAACGAAGCAAAAAAGATCATTAAACAAAGACCAAAACCACTCGCTCTCTATCTCTTTACTGAAAGCTCAAAGACTCAGGATGATGTTATTGCAACAGTGCCTTTTGGTGGCGGTTGCATAAACGATCTGTTGCTTCATCTGTGCCATCCAGATCTGCCGTTCGGAGGTGTCGGGCCAAGTGGTCTCGGTGCTTATCACGGTCAAGATAGTTTTCGCGTGTTTTCTAATCAGAAGAGTGTTTTGAAAACACCAACGACTATCGATGTACCTGTACGCTATGCGCCGTACGGCAAGAAAGAATCAATCATTCGCATGCTTTTAAAATAGACCGGAACTCATCTGACTTTTGTTGCTCTATGGAAGTAATCTTATTGGCGTCTTATTAAGAACCAACTACCATAGAGCATCAACTTATGAGTCAGGCGGACTTGATGCAAAGACCGGTTCTGCGCCTATTTTTGTTACTGGCGCTGTTTAGTTCGAATATAGCTGGAGGGGAGGTCTTGTTTCAAGATTTCCCTCAATCCAAAGCGCGACTTATATCTACTCACACCGGAATTTCAGACGACGAGCCGACCTACTTAGCTCTACAAGTGCTTTTAGAACCGGGTTGGCATACCTATTGGAAAAACCCCGGTGATGCGGGTGCAGCACCCATTCTAACGATTACCGCTCCGGAAGAGGTTTCGGTTTCTAGTACCATCTTTCCCTTGCCTCAACGCTTTGACACTCCTCCACTGACAACTATCGGGTATGAAAAGCAGGTATTCTTTCTTTTTCAAGTTGATGCAAATCCAGAGAAAAAACCAGCACCGGGCAGTACCATAAAAATCAAGCTTGATGCGGAGTGGCTCGTTTGCAAGGTCGAATGCATTCCAGCTTTTGGTGCATTTGAAATTGATTTATCGACTGCGCCGGCTGACAGAAAGCCTTCAGAGTTTTTTCATATCCTTTCAAATGCCGTGACAAACATTCCCACCGCAAACTCTTCGCTTGTTACTTGGCAGACACCACAGATGCGAGATGGGCATGTATTCCTGACTGGTAAAGCGGAAGCTGCCAGCAGCTTAGTACTTGTCGATTTTTTTCCAGTCGTAGGTTCGGCAACATCCGCAATCCAGGCGGAGTTTATTCCTCAAGATTTTTCTTATAAACTAAAGCCTTCTGCAGAGTTAAAAATTTCCGCAGATAAACCGGCTAAAGTGGAAGGCTTAGCCGTCTTAGCGGACGCAGCGGGGAAGCGCTTTGGCGTCCAAGTTGATTTAACCCTTGCGGTTGCGTCAGATAGTAGTGTTGGCGCCCGATCAGGAGCCTCTACGAGTGACGTCAGCATCTGGAAGATTCTCGGTTTCGCATTCCTTGGTGGATTACTATTAAATCTGATGCCATGCGTTTTTCCTGTCATTTCAATCAAACTATTTAGCATCCTACAGGAAGCGCACGGTAGTACACGCATTGTTAGGCAACACTGCCTTGCCTATGTCTCCGGTGTGGTTTTGTCTTTTTTAGCGATCGGCATCATGCTTGTCGGTTTGCGCGCTGGTGGTACAAGTTTAGGTTGGGGCTTTCAATTGCAGTCTGCCGGTTTTATCGCAACCATGTGCGTAGTGTTTGTTCTCATGGCCTTCAGCTTTCTCGGCTTCGTTGATTTCAATATTCCTGTTGGGACTAAAGGCGCATCTCTGTTAAGAAAAGACGGCTCGATGGGTCAGTTTTTTACAGGTGTCCTTTCTACTGTTGTTGCTTCGCCTTGCACCGCTCCCTTTATGGGTTTTGCGATGGGTGCTGCCATAAGCCAGAGCTACCCGATTATTTTGCTGACCTTTGTCGTTTTAGGTTTAGGTCTTGGATCTCCCTATTTAGCCTTTATGATTAGCCCGGCTATTTTAAAACTACTTCCTAAACCCGGTGCTTGGATGGAAACGCTGAAGCAGTTTATGGCTTTTCCTCTGTTAGCAACGTGCCTCTGGTTGCTGTGGTTATTAGGTAGAGTATCTGGACCAGATGATGTTATTTGGACTTTGACTGCAATCTTTGGTTTGTCCCTTGCTGTCTGGGTAAGGGTGCGCATGAGACGTCCGATGATTGCGACGTTTATCGGTGTAGCGGCACTTGTTTTAAGTTTGTCTCAGATTTATCAAAGTCAAAATTTAGGAACACCAACTCAGGCGCAAGCAGCGAGTGCAAACGATCTCGGTTGGACTGCTTTCACAGACGCATCTCTTGCTGAAGCTCGTACTACAGGTAAGCCAGTGTTCGTCGATTTTACCGCCGACTGGTGTATCACTTGTAAAGTCAACGAACGTGTGACTTTTCGTAATCAAGAAGTGATTGATTACGTAAAAGCCAATGCAATTATTATGGTCAAAGCCGATTGGACGCGGAGAGATCCAGCAATTACAGCAATTCTTAGCCAGTATGACCGGATAGGTGTGCCGCTTTATCTTTTCTTTAAACCAGGAAGCGACATAGCCCATATTTTACCAGAAGTATTGACACCGAATATTTTCACCTCTGAGCTGAATAGTCAGCTTGGAATCAATTAAACTCAATGGAGGATCTACTATGAAGCATTCTTTTTTCACCGCATGTCTACTTGCGGCTGGCATTACTCTTTCAGCTGCTAGTGCACAAGCAGTAGCTGTTAAGTCGGGTGATGCTGCTCCAGACTTTGAACTGCCTGGTCACGACGGCAAAACCTATAAGCTATCCGACTACAAGGGTAAGCATGTCGTCCTTGAATGGTTTAATGAAGGTTGTCCGTATGTTAAAAAACACTACGATGCGCCTGACATGAACATGCAAACTCTTCAGAAGAAATACGGCGATAAAAACGTCGTATGGTTAACAATTGTGTCATCGACACAGGGCGAGCAGGGTTATGTTGATGCGAAAAGCGCTCCCGATACTGTTAAGTCGCACAAAGCGAATGCTAAGGCATTGCTCCTCGATCCGGAAGGCAAAGTCGGCAAGATGTTTGACGCCAAAGTAACTCCTCATATGTATGTTATTAACGGTGAAGGAAAGTTGGTATACCAAGGTGCTATTGACGACCAACCGTCCGCAAAAGCAGCTACACTAAAAACAGCAAAACCGTTGTTTGCAAGTGCTTTAGATGCTTCGATTGCCGGTCAAAAGATTGCAGAAGACACTACAAAACCTTACGGTTGTGGGATAAAGTACAAATAACTTTATTCCATGATGGCTTGTGGGGACTTGATTGTGCGTAGTATTTTTTCGCTAGTGGTGCTTTTAGTTGGTTTATCCTACTCACCGCTAGCGACTGCTTGGACACAAAATCCTCGGCTATATAAACCAGCTGAACCCGGTCGGTCTTTCTCGTCCTACCAGTCAATTGCAGAACATGGCATGGTAGCCACAGCCCATCCCCTCGCTTCTCAAGCAGCAATCGAGATGTTAAAGAAAGGTGGCAATGCCTTTGATGCGGCAGTAGCAGCTTCGTTTGTCATTTCTGTTGTAAGGCCGCAGTCGACGGGAATAGGCGGTGGGGGGTTTCTTCTGACCTGGGAGCCTAAGACTAAGAAGACCGAGGTATTTGATTTTCGCGAACGCGCACCAGCGTTAGCTACTCGAGATATGTACTTGCACAAAGATGGAAGCGAGCGCGGGCAAGTCTTTGACGGGAAAGTTGTACCCAATGCGTCACTGAATGGACATCTCTCCGTTGGTATTCCTGGTCTAGTTGCGGGCCTTGTCGATGTTCACGGTAAAAAGGGCAAGTTGAAACTTCAGACCGTATTGCAGCCAGCGATAGACATTGCTGAGAACGGCTTTCCTATCTATGCAGGTCTGGCAGAAGATATTTTAGACCGCAAAGACATTTTAAATGTCTTCCCCTCGTCACAAAAGATATTCCTTCCTAACGGAATACCATTGAAAACAGGTGACAAACTAGTTCAGAAAGATCTGGCTTGGACTTTGAAGCAGATCGCCTCTAAAGGCAGAGATGGATTCTATAGAGGTGCTGTTGCAGAACGTATCCTCGCTGAAATGAAAAAAGGTGGCGGTATTTTGACTGCTAAGGACCTAGAGGATTACAAAGTTAAATTCAGGGAACCAGTGACCGGCACCTACAGAAATTTCAAAATTGTTTCGATGCCACCTCCTTCGTCTGGAGGTGTTCATATCGTGCAAATGCTCAATATGTTGGAAAACACTGAGTACGGAACTTACCCGCATGGAAGTCCGGAAAGTATTCATATTCTGAGCGAGGTCATGCGCCGCGCGTTTGCTGACCGTGCTGAGTATCTAGGTGACCCGGATTTTGTGCAAGTACCGGTTAAAGGCCTAACGTCAAAAGAGTATGCAAAGAAACTCTTTTCAACGATCGATCTGAAAAAGGCAACCCCATCTTCCGCAGTGAAACCAGGGAATCCCCAGGCCTATGAGTCACCGTCGACAACACATCTGTCAGTCATTGATAGTGAGGGAAATTCGGTTAGCTCGACACAAACAATAAACTATACCTTTGGTAGCTGTGTTGTCGCTGAAGGTACTGGCATTGTTCTTAATGATGAAATGGATGATTTCTCCAAGAAACCAGGGACCGCCAACGTCTTTGGGCTCGTAGGCAGTGATGCCAATGCTGTCGCAGCAGGAAAGACCATGCTCTCTTCAATGTCGCCTACCTTGGTCTTTGATAAGGATGACAAACTTCTTCTCGCCGTAGGCTCTCCGGGTGGTCCGCGCATTATCAGTGCGACGCTGCAAACAATCATCAATGTTATAGACCATAAAATGCCGTTAGATATGGCCGTTCACGCCACACGTATTCATCATCAATGGAATCCCGATATACTCCGCGTTGAGGCTGATACCCTGTCTGCCGAGACCGCGAAAGCCTTAGAGCTATTGGGTCATAAACTCGATGCGAGTAATACGATCGGAGACGTGCAGGCTGTCGGAACGACACAGGGTGGTTTCATTGGCGTATCGGATACACGTTCGGAAGGCCAACCGTTGGGATTTAGGCTCATTAAATGAGCCAGTTTACCTGCCTGGTTTACCGATCTTTTAAGCTACGCAGAAAGTCTTCTGCACTAGCCTGTGGTGTTGGGCTCTCAGAGACTTTTTTGAACTCCATTGGTTCGACAGAAACAAAAGCCTGACCGTAGTTTACACGTGGCCACCAATACATCGTCATTGCATTGATTCCTGCTTTGCCAATAATGGTGCGGCCGTCATCCAAATTGAACGCGACCATGCCACTATAGAAATCGTAATTAATTTTTTTAATAATGCGTCGACGGGCGTGTGGTACTTTTTCTTTTGCCCAACCGTACGAATTGAGCGGGTAGATCTCTTGCGAGTCCTCAGACAGCTCTGAATAAGAACCGATTTCGAACTCCCAAGTATCAGAAGCATAGATGCCGGATATTTTTGGTAGAGTTTTTATATCCGTTGTCATAGTTGGCATGTTGTTTCGTTGCACCATGAAATTTCCAACACGTCCGTAAGCTCTAGAGATCCAGTCACCTACCATGTAACCGTTTTTCCAGGACATCACTTTCAGTAGGATCTCTCCCTCTGAATCCCAGAAAAACGTCTGATCTTTCTGGTCGATAGAAGCGTCTTTCATTTTGTAAGCGATGTATTCGTTTGAATCACCTTCGCCAAAGTAGAGGGTAGCGACACCTTGAATATTTTTAGGAGCTGGTAGGTTATCATCTGCGTCGGCGGTACCAAGCACCTCTTCGTTAAAGATATTAATCGCGATGAGTTGGTAGGTGTTTTGTTTGGCGTTGTGGACGTATCCGTAAAACTGACCTCTACTGGAATCAAAGTTGACGTTCTTATCTCGGACAATTGCAGCTGTTTTAACTTGCTGATTATTTTTGCCGGCTATTGATGCGTAGACAGAATATTGCTGTTGCTCGAAAACACAATTTCCACAGGTTAACTTACTCCCAGCTACCTGACAGTCGGTTACCGTCTTGCCATCTTTTAGACTTAGATGGCCGTTAAACATATTAAAAGTACCTTCTGAATAGTATCGTTTAAAACAAACGCGGTCTTTACAGGTGTCAACATCCGATTGTCCTAGCCGAGCGGAAATTTCATAGCCTTTGAGTTCACCTGCATCATCTGGTGAATGTCCACGGACTTTATTAGCTTCAATCTCAAGAATAGCTTTGTCAGGGCCGCATTGGCCTCGGTAGTCGCCTGTGATGGTTTTTGATTCTGGAATGCTTGGATAGATGCTTGCTAGAACTTCTTCACCTGTTTGCAGGTTTTCATGCAGGAGAGTTAGCTCTGCTTGTTGTCCTGTCGATATACGAATCATGCCCGTGCTGCGTTCAGGGGAGGTAAATCTCAAATTCATTAAATTTTGACCGTTGACGGTCATAAAACTCAAGATCTTAGTTTCGACATCAAACGTCGTATCTTCAAAATTATAGGAGGCGTATTCATGCCCGCCGTGCGTGCCATTTGAAAGCTTCAAATGACCTTTGTAAGTTGTTTCGTCGCCTTTGTTTCGTAGTGGTATTAACTCGAATGAAACTGGAATCTTTGTTGTTGCCGCGTCTATCTTTAAGTACCCGTTCAGCTGACCAGATTTTGGTGCTTTGAAACTAACGACTGTTGTCATCGTTTCGCTGGCATCTTTTTTTCCGTTGGTCTGACAGCTAATTGCAACAAAGATCATTGCAATGGTACATAGTCTGAGGAAAGCCATTTATAGTCCTCGTGATAGGGTTAAGTTCTTATCGGTTAAAAGAACGGATTTTGTACTGATTTGTTGCTGAAAAACGTGAAAGTTTTAGAGGAGGCGTGTCTTTGGAAGCTTTGCCAGTATCAGAATAATACTGGCAAATATGTCACATCTTGAAGTTAATCTAAATTCAGCCTCAACTATGTCTGAGGTACCTAGAGAGCGACTGTCGGAATTTTCGGACTTTTTTCGTAGATTGCCATGGCTTCGGACATCTGATTTTCAAGAGCTTTGATCCGACTACCAGGATTTGGATGCGTACTTAAAAATTCCGGTGGTTGCCCACCATTAGAACTCATCCGCTGCCAAAATGCGGGTGCTTCTCGTGGGTCAAATCCGGCTTTTGCTGCGTAATCTAGACCGATTGAGTCGGCCTCTGATTCGTGAAAACGGCTATAGGGAAGTAACACGCCGAACTGCGCGCCAAGGCCTAAGCCCGCAAGTACCATTTGTTTTCTTCCGGAATCCTGCATGGCTTTGTCGACTGAAATCAGTACGCCTGCAACAAGAAGTGATTGAGTTACTCGCTCGGCGGAATGCCTTGCGACGGCATGAGCGACTTCGTGGCCTAATATCACTGCTAATCCGGCGTTGTTTTTCGCAACAGGAACAATCCCTGAATACACACCGACCTTTCCTCCAGGCAAACAGAATGCATTGATCTCTTTGCTTTCGAAGAGACTAAATTCCCAGGCGAAATTTTTCCCGCTGGCTGCTGCAATTTTCCGGCCGATGCTTTCGACCGAAGCAGTCATCTGGGTGTTTTTTGAAATCTGTTCTTTGGCTTTGATTTCTTTCCAGGCGTCTTCACCTAGATTTGCCATTTGGCCTTCACTGACAGCGACAAACTGTTTGCGGTTGGTTTCAGGAGTAGTAACGCAGCTAACAATAGTTGTTAGGATACCGACGCTGATGGCAATTAACGATTTAACAAGCATGGTAAAAACCCTCCATAGGGTTGAATTCAACACATCTAGGATGAGAGGGCAATAATTAGTTCAGACTGGCTGATAAATGCTGCACTAACTCAAGGCTTGTTCATGTACTGAGCATAGAGCGTGTGAAAATGATGCAGTGCAGACTCTCTTTTGACCGAATAGCGACCTCGGTCGTAAGATACCGAATTGAGACCTTTTTGTACCTGTTCGCAGATCCAAATATCTTCTTGTTGGACCGAATGACTAAAGGCAAACGATTCCTCGAAATCTTTTTGCATCTTCTCGGTCAAATTGTTCGGTACATACCAGTCAAAGATGGTGAGCGTCTTGTTCGGACCGTCAGGCATGATGATGTTGAACTGTAGATTGTCTGGATAAATGTTCCACATAAGATTTGGAAACAGCCAGTAATATAATGCCCCAGTCGTATCACCTTCTTCTTGATTGCGCTTATAGATAGAATTCTGATTTCGAATTGGCGCGAACTGCCGAGAATGATAAGTCCGAACGTCTTCGCGGTATTTTGAGTAGTCGATCTCACGCATCAGACCTGGATGCACGCGCGGGATATGATAGCCTTCAAGATAATTGTCGACATAAACTTTCCAGTTGCAATTGATTTCGTAGATATGGCGTTTAAAAAACGTCAGACTGTTAAGGTCGATATGTTGAATTTCAGCGGCAATCTCCCCGATGTAGGTGGAAAGATCAGGTTCGGAGCCTAGCAGATTCACAAAAATCAACGGACCGAAGGTATCGATCTTGATTTTTCTTAGGCTGAAATTTTCTTTCGAGAAACATTCTGCACCGTCAAACTCAGGAGTAAATTTCAGAGTGCCGTTGAGTGCATAAGTCCAGGAATGATATTCGCACTGGAGTGCGGCGCAGTTGCCTTTGCCTTTAGCTAAAGGACCGCCGCGGTGCCGGCAGACATTAAAGAAGCCTTGAAGCTTTTCGTCTTGGTCTCTTAAGATGACCAGCGGCTCGCCAGCAACTTCAACGGTAAAAAAATCACCTTTTTTTTGCACCAGTTCGAGGTGGCCAACGAGCTGCCAGGTCTTAGCAAATATTTGTTTCTTTTCATCGCGAACAACTTCAGGTCTAGAGTACCAGTATGAAGGAAGCGTCTCTGCTTGAGCTATATTGGCTTGAATCGATAGTTCGGGGTGTGTTGTCTTTTCCAATGGTGATTCCATGTTTTGATTTGGGAATACCTTTTTTAACGCATGCTAAAGTGCCAGTCAATCGTTCGGCTGGCCTCGGTCTGTAAGTCGGCTCCATTAACCGGAATTTTTTTATTGACTCATGGTGCTAAGAAACTTGTCCGTCGGTGGTGTCAGCACCGCTCCCAATAGTCCTAGTGTCGCGAAGGGCAGAATATACTGCGGCAATTCAGCTTGGAATGCAGCAACGAAACCACACAAGGTCGTAGCTTCGAATAAAACGAGCCTAATTAGATATGGCGCGAACGACTGCGACACCTGGCTTGTCTCTTTCAATGTTCCACCAGCCATTGCTGAAACGACTCTGGCTGCACCCGCGCGGCCCATTAACTTTGGAACAATGAAACCAGCAAAGAAGCTGATGATGCCGGCAGCTACTACGCCAAGATATAGGGGATTACTTGTGTCAGCTGGGAACATTTCATTGATACCAAACCCGCGGGGCTCACCTTCCCTGGCTGGGTAGAGAAAAAAGACGATGACAGGTAGCAAGATGTGCATGGCGATCATATAACCGAAGATGATTTTGATGACTAACGTAATATTGGTTGGCAGCTTCTGCTCCATAAGATCCCCATCAATAATTTGTAATTATTGTATCAAATTTGGAGATCAGGTCAGCTTGCTTTTTTACTATCGGCCGAAGGTGCAACATTAGTGGTCGGGGCTTGGTCGGAATTGACGGGTTGGTTTTGAACTAAAGAGTGGCTTGAAAAGGCGCTAGTTGATTGTTCAAGGGCAGCAAGATTTTTTCGAAACTCAGCAAAGGGACGAGATGAGTTATTGGAGGTCTTTTTTTCCGCAGGGACAGCCGCTTCTTCTGATTGCCGGCCGTTGTTAACGAGCGGACTGCCAGTTCCGCGGTCGATACTAGTGTCCGGTTGGTTTCTTACAAACTGCTTTACATCAGTTTGGGATAGCGCCTTATCTGGTGCTAATAAATCGAGAGAGATCTTTTCGAATTTTTCTCCGATATCTGGTAGGCGGCGAATCCCGTCATTCGCAGTTGGAGTATAGAGATTTTGACTGGAGCGCGCCGAAAAATACTGGGTGATCTGAGTCTTATTTTCTTTTGTGACTTCACCAACAATCGGTTCGATATCAGCGCCAATGGATTTAAGACGTCCCCAGCCTTGATTTGCAGTAGCTACGAAGCGGTTATTGATGTGTTTTTGATCATGATACTCTTGAAGTGCTTCCTTCTTTGGTTTGTAGAACTCGAAGGAAATCTTTTCCAGTGAATCACCAACGTTTGAAAGTCTTGCATATCCATTATTCGGCGTCGGTGCCCAAAGATTATCTTTGCGCCAGGTTTCGTGGTTTTCGGTAACCTCTGCTTTTTCCGGCAGCTCGACTTTTGCCGCTGTCGATCCTACAGATTTTCCATGGCCTGGTACAAGAGTCCAGTTGCCATTCGATGTTGGCTTAAAGAGGTAACTGTGATGCCAGAAGAGGCTTTCGTTAACAATATCGCGCCGCCCAGGCCAGTACATTTCAGCTGTCGCTAGCTCGGTGGTTTTCCCGGAATTGTAGAGTGGGGATACGCCACCGTTAGGTGTTTGACCAGCCATGCCCCACCTGAATTCCTCAACGTGTCCTTCTAGAACTTTTACCAGTTTCGGCCGATTCAGTTCCGCGAATGCACCTTCTGGTTGATGACCTTGATTCTTCATATGCATGAGGGAGTTGTTTGGAGTTTGCACGTATGATCCACTGGCGCGCCAGTTATGAAAGTCCGAAAGACGTTCATTGATCAATGGTTGTTGGGCTTCTGCCGACACGAGTTCTGGTGATTTACCATTACCAGCTGCGGAACGCGCCATACCACCATTTTGTAGGGTAACGAAGACGTTATCTTTACGCCATTCCCAGTTTTGCTCAGTGATAGCGTCTCTTTTTTTGCCTTCGATCTTACCGGTTACTTCTTCGATCATATCTCCGGTTTTCTTTAGTTTTGAAACCCCACCCGAACCGGTCGCGCTCCAGAGATTGTCTTGACGAAACGCCCAATATTCCTCGTGTCTTTTTTGACCTTGTTTGATATCTTTTTTTGTTTCATAAATAAATTTATCGGATTTCTCGACAGTGAGTTGTCGGAGTTGTTGAAACAGCGCCATGATTTCTTTACGCATTTGAGCGTTCAGGTCTTGTTGTTTCAAAACATTCTGCAGCGCTCGTTGGATATAGAAAGCACGGCGGTCTAATTCATTCTGAACGGTAGTTTCGGCATGCTGCGCGCTTTCATCGATCTCTATCTGTTGTCTAACTTCAATCCGTCGGGTCTTTTCTTCTTCTCTTGCGCTTTCGACATAGTGACGATGTAGTTTCCAATCTGTAACAAACATCTGATCTATATAACTCATGAGATTTTGCAGTTCAGCCTTTTTTTCAAATGCAGGATGGTGGGAAACGAGATCTGGAATGCTTGGAAAGCGAGCCTTGGCATCGAGAATTAATGAAACTGGATTTTCTGCCGCATGGTTTTTATTGGCTTTGAACTCGTCAGGACGAGTTAGCTTTGTTTCTGGAATTTTGATTCCGCGGAACATATCCCCGATTTTGGCCATCCGGTCCTCCTCTCTAGAGGCTTCGGACCGATTTTGGAAAACTTTATAAAATCCGGGTTTTTTAGTCTATTTGCGCCTGATTACAGCGGCTTAAATTTCGAGTTTTTCAAGACGAAATCCCGCGAAACTATCGGGGCAGGATGTTATTACGCGATTATTTCTCATTCGTTTCGGAAGTTTAATTTTTTTGTTCAGACATCTCTGCTTCTGCCGATGAAAGTTTCTCGACTGATTGTTGCGCGACAGTTTGAAATTGTTTTTGGTACTTCCAGGGGGATCGATGACGAGCGAGAAGTTTATTGAATTGTTTAACCAAGCTGCAGATCTTGCACGTGCGGGAAAACAGAAGAAAGCACTCGAAATTTATGAATCGGTCTCACAGACAAAAGCCGGTATTACCAACACAGATTTAACCTCAGGTGACTTCTTAGGAGTAGTCGAACTTCGGAAAGTATTCTGTCTTATGGATTTGAATCGTTACGCAGAAGCTCGCCGCATTCTTGAGTCTGAAAAGATGCAAGGCTTTTTGACCAAGTTTGAAAACGAAACTATGTATGAGTATTTTTTCTGCTACGGCAACACGCTCGGGAATCTGTCCGAGACAGTGATGATGGAAGACTGTCTATCACGAGCTCTTGCAATCGCCGCAGAACAACTTGGTGATATCGAGAAGAGTGAAAACTGCTGGTACTTCATTATGTATTGGGCAAAGCAGCACAAGAAATGGGACTTCCTCGAGAAACAGTGCGTCGCTGCTCACATGTTTGGTACCGATAACGACAGTGTTTTTTTGCAGACGAAAGCTTTGGAATTTGGTTGTTTTGCTTATAACGGCCTTGGAAAGACGGATAAGGCTCGAAAAGCGGCCGAAGTCGTACTTGAGCGAATTCGAGCTACTGGTGGGAAAGAGTCGGCTCTCGCTGAATGGAAGAATTTTATCGCGACGTTAGAAGCTGCGTAGGTATAGGTAGGTGTCAGGCACCGCTTGTAAGTCCCTGATGGGTGAGTCCCTCCGGGACCCATCAGGGACTTACAAGCGGTGCCTGACACCTGATGCCCTGACACCTGATGCCACCTGATGCCCCTGATGCCCCTGACACCTGATGCCCTGATGCCTTAACTCTCAGTCGACTTCCGCATAGTCGCGACCGTTCCACCTTGCGCTCTGGCAAGAGCGTCCTGAAGAATCCGGTTCTGCTCAGCCTCATGTGCTTTGGTCGTTCCCTCAGCCGGTGTACCAGAGTTCTTACGACCTGAGTATGAGAGCTTCTGATTGGTTTTTAGAACTTCCAGTAGGCGTCCTCTAACGAAGTTCCAGCCGCCCATGTTCTGAGGTTCTTCCTGAGTCCAGATGATCTCTTCTAGATTCGGGTAAGTCTCTAGGAGAGTCGTCATGCTTGCGTATGGGAACGGGTAGAGTTGCTCAAGACGGATGACTGGAACAGACTTAAACTTCTCATCGGCGGCGCGGGCTTTGAAAAGATCGTAGTAGATCTTGCCACTACAGAAAATAGCTCTTTTAATACCCGCTTTTTTCTTGATGCTCTCGTCGTCTAGGATTTCGTTGAAGAATCCTTTTTCGAATTCCGCGGTCGTCGACGTGCAAAGTGGCTCACGCAAGAGACTCTTTGGAGTCATGAGAATGAGCGGTTTTCTGAATTCCCGTTGTAGCTGACGTCTCAGCACGTGGAAGTGCTGAGCTGGCGTCGTGCAGATCGCAACTTGCATGTTGAGGTTACCGCAAAGCTGTAGGAAGCGTTCTGGCCGCGCGCTTGAATGCTCTGGTCCTTGGCCTTCGTGTCCGTGTGGTAGAAGCATAACGAGTCCTGAGGTCTGTTTCCACTTCGCTTCGGAAGCCGAGAGGAACTGGTCGATAATAATTTGTGCACCGTTACAGAAGTCGCCGAACTGAGCTTCCCAAGCAACGAATGCTTCTGGGTCTGCGACGGAATAGCCAAATTCATAACCAAGGCAGCCCATTTCTGAAAGTGGACTGTTGATCACATGAACTTTACCTTGGGTGTCAGAAAGGTTGCTCAAAGCTTCGTGTTGCTTATTGGTCTCAAAGTCAAAGTATACGGAATGACGGCTGGTAAACGTACCGCGTTTTACGTCCTGACCAGTTAGTCTGATGTGGTGGCCTTCTACGGCTAGCGTTGCAAGAGCCAAGAGTTCACCTAGACCCCAATCGACTGCGCCGCCGTCATCTAGCATCTTACGTCTGTTTTCAAGCAAACGAACAAGCTTCGGATTGAGCGTGAATCCTGCAGGAATCGTCGTTATTTTCTGCACGATGTCTTTTAGGGTTTTCGCGCTGACGCCGGTCTTAACGGGGGCAGCGACATCATCTCTCGTAGCTTTTTTGTAAGTCATGCTTTTTTGCAATGATGCCGGAACGACTGGAGCTGGCAGGTTCAGAGTCTTTTTGCCGTGCACAGTATCGTAAGCAGCTTGCATGTAGTCTTTGAATTCATCAGCGACTTTTTTCGCAGACTCTTCAGTCAGTGTGCCTTCTGCGATGAGGCGGTCGGTGTATTTTTTATATACGGTCGGGTGAACAAAAATTTTCTTGTACATCACAGGCTGGGTAAACGCAGGTTCGTCACCTTCGTTGTGACCGTGGCGGCGGTAGCCGACAAGGTCGATGATGATGTCGCGGCTGAATTTCTGCCTAAAGGAGATTGCAAGCTTCGCACACCATGCTACTGCTTCCGGATCGTCTGCATTGACGTGCAGAACAGGAGCGCGCACCATTTTTGCGATATCAGAAGAATAGTCAGTTGAGCGGCTATCAATTGGATCGGTAGTAAATCCGATTTGGTTATTGATGACGATATGAATTGTGCCGCCAGTTTTATAGGATTCAAGCTGGCACATGTTGAATGTCTCAGCGACCACACCTTGGCCCATGAAGGATGCGTCACCGTGCATTAGGATTGGAATGATGCGGGTTCTTTCGGTGTCGTTTAATAGCCGTTGGCGTGCGCGAACGAAGCCTTCTACAACCGGGCTTACCACTTCCAAGTGACTTGGATTCGGTGAGAGATATAGACGCATGCGGTTACCGCTGTGGGTTCCTACCTCTGAAGCGAAGCCCTGGTGGTATTTAACGTCGCCGTCGATATCGTAAGGATTAAATTCTGCACCTTCGAACTCTTTTAGAATGAGTTCAGCTGGTTTACTCATGGTATTTGCTAGAACGTTTAAACGGCCGCGATGGGCCATGCCGATTGCGACTTCCTCTGCGCCGGCGCGTGACGCATCATCAAGGATAACGTCAAGCATCGGAATAAGGGCGTCGCAGCCTTCGATTGAGAAACGCTTAGCACCGATGTAGCGACGACCCAAAAATTGCTCGAAGCCTTCTGCTTGCGCAAGTTTCTGGTGGATCCGTTTTTTCAGTTCGGCAGGAAACTCTGGCTTATTTGCACAGTTTTCCATGTGCTCTTGTAGCCAAGTGATCATTTCGATGTCGTTCAAATCACGGTAGTCCGCACCGATCTTGCCGCAATAGGTCTTCGTTAAAAGACTATTGATCTCTGGGAAGGTGAGACTAGCCTTCGGCAGATTTGATGGCATAAAGCGTCTGGTCGCGTCGATATTCTTTAGACCCTGCGCTTCCGGTGTCATGTCGGGTGAGATTGCTACTGAATCAACAAGTGGATTCAGATGCGCTGATAAATGACCAAGACGGCGGTAGGCGTTAACGAAAGCTTCAACTCGGGCGGTATCTGGGTCACCACCGGCTGACCCTGCGCTAACCGCATTGTCTCCGGCATCGCCCTTTAGGCCAAACTCAAATCCCTCAAAAAAGCGTTGCCAGGTAAGATCAACGCTTGTGGGATCTTTCTTGTACTCTTTATAGAGCGAGTCAATAAATTCGGCGTTCGCGCCAGAGGCGTAGCTGAGCTTTGGATTTCCGGAGGCTTCCTGAGACATTCTGTACCCTTTCAAAAAGCAGGAAGTTTTCGTTCCCTGAATAACTTAAATATTGAGCATTCTTTTATCTACACCGAGAGCCGCTTCTTTCACGGCTTCTGAAAGCGTTGGGTGTGCGTGACACGACCTGGCGATATCTTCTGCACTTGCACCGAATTCAATAGCGACGGCCATTTCAGCGATAAGCTCAGAAGCATTTGGTCCGATGATGTGTGCGCCAAGAATTTTATCAGTACGTGCATCAGCGATTACCTTCGCAAAGCCGTCAGTGTTACCGAAAGCCTTCGCGCGAGCGTTAGCAATGAAAGGAAACTTGCCGATTTTGACGGAAAGTCCCAGCTCTTTGCACTGCTCTTCGGTCAATCCCACAGATGCAACTTCTGGCCAAGTGTAAACAACGCCTGGAATAGCATCATAGTTAACGTGCCCTGGAAGATTAGCTAGGATTTCTGCAACGGCGACGCCTTCTTCCTCAGCTTTGTGCGCAAGCATTGGTCCCGCAATGACATCGCCGATTGCGTAAACACCCGGAACGTTAGTGTTGTAGTGCTTATCAACAGCGACCTTGCCGTTCTTCTCAAGTTTCAGACCGATCGCGTCTGCATTGAGGCCTTCGGTGTTAGCTTTTCTGCCGACAGCGACCAACATCTTGTCGCCTTTGATCTCGATTTTTTCGCCATTCTTCTCACAGATAGCTTTAACTTCTTTTTTGCCGACAACTGTTTCAACCAACTTAGTATTGATGTGAAATTCCATGCCCTGTTTCTCAAGAAGTTTCTGCATTGTTTTGGCGAGTTCTCCGTCCATGCCGCTAAGGATCTTATCCATGGCTTCAATGACTGTGACTTTTGCGCCGAGTCTTAGCCAAACGCTGCCCATCTCAAGGCCGATAACACCGCCGCCAATAACGATCAGGTGCTTAGGAACTTCTTCAAACTTCAGCGCGCCGGTTGAGCTAACGACTAGCTTGCGGTCATACTTTGCCGGTGGGATTTCGATTGGTTTTGAACCAGTTGCGATCACCGTGTTCTTGGTAGTTATCTTGGTTTCAGTTCCGTCTGGGCCAGTGATTTTGATTTCGCCAGCTTTGACAAAACTACCGCGGCCTTTTAACCAAGTGATCTTGTTCTTTTTGAAAAGTCCTTCGATCCCTTTGTTCATATCACCGACAATCTTTTCTTTGCGCTTCATCATGGTGGAAAGATCAAGTGAGACGCCTTTAGTGACGACACCGTGTTTTTCCAAATCGTGATTTGTATGATGAAAGTATTCGCTCGATTGCAGCAAAGCTTTACTAGGGATACAGCCGACGTTTAGGCACGTACCACCGAGTGCAGCTTCAAATTCGATACAAGCGGTTTTTAAACCAAGCTGTGCAGCACGTATCGCGCAAATGTATCCACCCGGTCCAGAGCCAATGACAACAAGATCAAATTCAGTAGCGCTCATCTAATCAAACTCCTAGCAGCAGGCGAGTCGGGTCTTCAATCAGCTCTTTAATCTTCACAAGAAACTGCACTGCTTCTTTACCATCGACAATGCGGTGGTCATAAGAAAGGGCGAGGTACATCATTGGACGAATAACAACCTGACCATCGATCGCCATCGGACGGTCTTGAATTTTGTGCATACCAAGAATTGCGCTTTGCGGCGGATTCAAAATAGGAGTTGAAAGTAGGGAACCGAATACACCGCCATTAGAAATTGTGAACGTTCCACCAGCCATATCGTCGACAGAGATTTTTCCGTCACGAGCTTTGGTGCCGTAATAGACGATCGCTTTCTCAACGTCGGCCATGGTCATGAGTTCGGTATCGCGAATCACTGGTACAACTAGTCCGCGGGGAGACGAAACCGCAACACCGATATCGTAATAGTCGTGATAGACGATCTCGTTGCCTTCAATCCAGCCGTTGATTGCTGGGTATTGTTTGAGTGCTTCGATTGTTGCCTTAACAAAGAAGCTCATGAAGCCTAGGCCAACGCCATGACGTTCTTTGAATGAGTCTTTGTACTGCTTACGAAGATCCATGACCGCTTTCATGTCGACTTCGTTGAAGGTCGTTAAGATAGCAGCAGTCTGTTGCGCGTTCACTAAGCGTTCTGCGATACGGCGTCGCAGCATCGACATTGGCTCGCGGCGTTCATTGCGAGTGTGTCCAGCGCGGTTTAAGACCGGCATTTTAGCTTCTGCTTGCTTAGCAGCAGGCTCGGCAGCCTTTGGGGGTTTTTCCGCTGGTGTGACAGTCGCAGCTGGAGCAGCCTTACCTTCCATATGATCGATGACGTCACCTTTAGTAACGCGGCCACCTTTGCCAGTACCTTCGACGGCGTTGGCGTTGACGTTGAATTGTTCAACCATGCGTTTTGCAGCTGGCATAAGAGTTTTGTCTGTCGCTGGAGCAGCAGTTGGTTCTTTAGCTGCTGCGAGTGCGGCAGTAGCAGCTGGAGGCGGTGGAGGAACCTTCGTTTCTGCGCCTTTACCAGCAGGTTTCGCGCCTGCAGTATCAATGCGGGCGATGACGTCACCGATACCGACCGTCTCACCTTCTTTTTTTAAGATTTCGATAACACCTTCAGACTCGGCAGTGACCTCGACAGTCGCCTTGTCTGTTTCAATTTCGAGTAACACAGCATCGCGTGCAACGAAGTCGCCGGCTTTGACATGCCATTTGTGGATCATCGCTTCCTGTACAGATTCGCCGACAGCAGGAACTTTTACATCTAACGCCATTTCAGGTGCTCCAAAGATCTCAATGATGGATTGGGATTTATGATATATGGATATGATCGCAGACCATCTTTCGACAGAAAGAATGGGGTGCTTCCAAGTGGCATCTGGAAAACTCCCGTATTTATATGTTCCCGCAAGACATGTGCCTTGGCAAGGGATGCGGAGCGTAGTTTAACTACTTCTTTGATGCGTTGCAAAGGTTGCCCACTGGTATATAGTTGGGCGGGCAAAATTTTCCCTGTGCTCAGATTTGATGGTTTTCACGAGGCGATTTGCAAAAGGTGTTTCAGATGTCTCAATTGATTAATTTTATTGAAAAATATGACATAACGACTCGTTGGCCTTCAATGCAGCTCGAATTTTTCGGAAATTCTGTCCACAGTTATTTTCTATCGCTGCTTACTTTTATAGCTGTTTGGTGGGTCCTTTTGTTCTTGCGGTCTTTCGCGAAGGCCCGGGTGCATGCGATTGCTGTTAGTGAAGGTTCGCAATATTGGGCGCTGCTGCGTGATTTGTTGCGTGAGATTAGACCGTTTTTTTTCCCGGTCATGGCGATTTACATCGCTACCCGTCGGCTTGATCTATCGCCGATTACGACAAGGTATCTAACCATAATTTGTATGGCGGTTCTGGTGATTCAAATCGTCAAAATTGCCAGTGAGTTAATAGTGTTTTTTATCACTCGTAATCGGACAGACGATACGACGGATGTCGCGACTAGAAATGCCAATCGCAACATCATTATGCTCATCCGTTTTGCGTTGTGGTCGGCAGGCGCACTTTTTATCCTAGATAATGCTGGGTTCAACGTTGCCACGTTTATTGCTGGATTAGGTATCGGCGGCGTTGCGATCGCTTTAGCATCGCAGGCGATACTTGGTGATACTTTCAGTTCGTTTGCGATTTCGTTAGATAAACCATTTGAACCTGGCGACTATGTCGTTGTTGATAATTTCCAAGGCACTATCGAGGTTATTGGTTTAAAAACAACGCGCATTCGCAGTCATACGGGCGAGCTTGTCATCTTTAGTAACTCGGATTTAAGTAAGTCACGGATCAAAAATTATAAGCGCATGCAGCATAGACGGATCAGTACCAAACTTGGTGTAACCTACGATACGAGTTCTCTGGATCTTCGTAGAATCCCCGATCTGATCCTTAATATTGTCAATAGCGTAGAACACGCGCGCATGGATAAGGTGCATTTTGCAAGTTACGGCGATTCGGCACTCATTTTTGAATTAACCTACTTTGTGCCGACGCAAGCAGTAGTGGACTTTATGGATGTTCAGCAAGAGATTAACTTTCGTATTCATGAGGAGTTTGGCAAGGCCGGTATTAATTTCGCGTTTCCGTCGCAAACTTTGTATTTGCATCATAATAAGCCTTAATTTTTCCGTCCGAGGAGTTTTTTAATGAAAATGTTGAATTTGGTGGTACTTAGTTTTTGTCTTCTTCCAGTTGCTTGCGCTTCTTTAGGGGGAGGAGATAAAAATAAAACTTCAGATCTAACGATTACCCAAACATCACACGTCGAATTCACTCCTGTGGTTGCTGAGTCATTTATTGGGATGTCGAATTATAAATTCGTTGGCGGTTCCAGTCAGGTGGAATTCGTCAACTGTAAAATCCCAAGTCCGAAAGCGACAATTATCGCAGTCCATAGTGACCGTGCTGGTTTTGAAGTATCAAAATTTTGCGAAGGCTGGATCGCTCAATCATTCCTTTCTCAGGGATTTGATGTGATTGCGGTCAATAGACCTGGTTACGGCAACTCGAAGGGAAGTCCGGATTTTGGAGGTGCTCAGTCAATTGAAGCACTTGAAAATGGTGTTAAGGCGGCAGTAAAAATCGCACAAAATCCACACAAACCGTCGGGGATTTTTGGCTTTTCAACCGGAGTTGCCTCAGCTGCATTTTTGTCGAAGAAAATGCCTGAATTGAAATTTTTGATTTTAGGGTCCGGAGTCTACGACTACGAGGCAGCTCTTGCTGACACCAAAGACTCATATTTGAAAAAAGATTTGAACAAAATAAAAGACACTGGTGGCAACAAAGCCATTGAAGATCGTTCCATTGCCTACGATGTTGGCGGTCTGCCTAAGACTATTATCATCTATCACGGGAAGCAGGACACAGCTGTGTCGCCTGAACAGGCAAAGGCATTTAGTGATTCTCTTGAGAGCAGCGAGTACAAAGTTACATTTCAACTTCTTGAGGGAGTAAATCAAGACATTCCTTGGATGCACCATCGCCAGATTCTTGAAGTTATTGGACGGTCACTGCATTAAAATAGAGGCTGCCTAGGACCTCTTCTATTCGGTTCTGTTCCTGACGTATAAAACGCCGGGAACTTCTTACCTACCGATCGTTTCCCTGCGTCGTTAGCGCTATAATATAAGTACGCCCCGCCAAAATTAAACTTAATTTCTAAGCCCTTTTTTCGGGATCTGGAGCTATATGCTACTGCGAAACCTGTTGCTTGTCCTTAGTATGATCGTCAGTTTGCCGCATATCGGGCGTGCTCAGAGTTTTATGTCGCAAGGCCAAAGCCGAACAGTCGAGTTAGAGAAAAATTACCGGGTCGTGCGTTCAAGCCCGCGAACTTTATCCGAGCAATCAAAATTTACGTCGCTTCCAAAGGAATTGGTTGGTCGTTTTAATGACATCGGTTTACTGGTGCTGCCTGTTGATGCGGTGAAAGCACAAACTGATATTATCGGTATTCCCTTGTGGTTCAGTCGTGATAAGGGTGCAGCTGGTGTACTTACGACCGAAATAGTGGTGATGGTGACGACAGCCGACGCAGTAAAAAAGATTAAGTCTATTGGCGATGTGGTCTCAGTCAATGAATCGAAATTTAAAGACGGCCTCTTTGCCGTAAGTTTCAAAAGCGAAATCTTAGCCCTAGATTGGTCAAAGAAAATCGCAGGATTTTCTGGAGTGAAGTACGCACATCCTAATTTTGTCATCGCGAAATCTATACGCACCAATGTGAAACTTATTGATCCAGCCGAACCGCTCTTCCCATTGCAATGGCATTTGAAAAATTCCGGTCAGAATGCCGGTGCGGTTGGTGCAGACATTCATGCTTTGGAAGCTTGGGCCGTTACCAAAGGTTCTGAGGATGTTGTTATTGCAGTTCTCGATTCGGGGTTCGAAGTTGGTCATCCGGACTTACAACAAGTGTGGGCAACAAATTACAGTGAGATAGCTGACAATGGTGTCGATGACGACGACAATGGATACATAGATGACGTTAGGGGCTGGAACTTTCAAAAAAAATCCAACGACGTAAATGACGGCTGGTCTGCACCGCATGGAACGTCTGTTTCGGGACTTATTGCGGCGAGACACAATAGTCAAGGTGTCAGTGGATCGTGCCCGAACTGCATGATCTTGCCAATGACTATACCATTCGACGTGTTAAACGAAGCTGCTGCATTTTACTATGCTAAAAGTAGGGGCGTGCAAATCATCTCAAATAGTTGGGGTTATGCTGTCGGCACACCCATGACAGACGTCGTCGTCGAAGCGATCAATGACGTTGCTATCAACGGGCGAAACGGCAATGGCATTGTAATTCTCTTTGCTATGAACAATATCAATCAGGATGATTGTGTAGGTTCAAATCCAGATATTTCGTCACTCGATTCTGTTATTGCGGTAAGCTCCTCTTCAGATCTCGATAAGAAAACAGTCAACTCAGCTTGGGGTCATTGCATGGAGTTTCTCGCTCCTAGTCAAGAATCGATGCGCGGAGCGATTACCACGACTGATATGACCGGGCCTAAGGGTTATAATAACGGGATGAAGCCAGGTGACTTAGCCGACCTCTCCTACACTAACAATTTTGGCGGCACCTCGGCAGCGACCCCTATTGCAGCGGGAGTCTTCGGTCTTATGTTTTCCTTAAATGAAAATCTGACTCGTGACGAAGCGCTCTCGATGGTTTTAGCGACTGCCGACAAAGTTCACCCAGAAGTCGCTAATTACGATGCATCAGGATTTAGCAGAAAATACGGGTTCGGCCGCATAAATGCTGCGAAAGCACTGCGTGCGGTTGAGGTCTTTAGAAAGTATTCCAATAAGTCTAAACCTGGAAAAAACGCACCAATCAGACGCCAGTGATTCCTATACTTGCACCCTGAGTTGATATAGACTTGTGCGTATTAAATTTCGATAGGGTGGAAAGTATGGAATGGTTGGCGATGTTCTGGGATTTGATCCTTTTGATTCCTGATTTCATTTTGAATATTGATAAGCACCTTGCTGAACTAATCGAAAACTACGGTGTCTGGTGTTACGCAATCCTCTTCATTATTGTCTTTTGTGAAACGGGGTTAGTAGTTGCGCCGTACCTTCCGGGAGACTCACTTCTTTTCGCGGCAGGTGCATTTGCCGGCCTTGGTCACTTCGATCCTTTTCTACTCGGAGGGCTCCTATTTGTAGCAGCAGTCTTAGGTGACGGAACAAACTACTGGATAGCTAGAAGAGCTCGTACATGGATCATGGCAAAAAAAGACCTTCCCTATATCAAGCAAGAGCACATTGATAAAACCCAGTCTTATTTTGACCGTTACGGAGGAAAAACAATCGTTATCGCCCGTTTCATTCCAATTGTTCGTACCTTTGCGCCGTTTGTTGCTGGTATTGGCGAAATGAATTACAAAAACTTCACAAAATTTAATTTGCTCGGTGCTTTTCTCTGGATTGGGATTTTTGTTCCTGCGGGGTTCTTTCTAGGCAACAACCAACTTGTTCGCAAAAACTTTACCCTCGTGATCCTTGGGATCATCGTCGTTTCTGTTATTCCGATTGTAATTGAGTTTGTGTTGGCGCGGGCAAGAAAAGCAAAAGGTGGACCTGCTTAATCAAATTAGGTTCTTAATCGTATTTTACCTGGATCTCAACGCGTCTGTTTAAGGCGCGACCTTCGGTTGTATTATTTGCAGCGCGCGGGTGTCTGTCGGCGTATCCTGCAATACCGATGCGGTCAGGATCAATGCCAACATCATCCATTAAAATCTTTGCGATGTTAGTTGCGCGCAGGGCTGAGAGTTCCCAGTTGGAGTAGTCATTACTTGAGGGGAGATTGTCAGAGTGACCTTCAATCAGGAAGCGTGCGTCAATTGTTTTGATGAGGTCGCCGATTCGTTTTATATTTTGATAAGATTTCTGATTGATTTTATATTGACCAGGTTCAAATAGCAGTGTTGAAAGCAGTACAATTTTAAATCCCTTTTCTACGCGGCTTACAGAGATTACGTCTCCAGCTGTCGATTTGACTATCTGCTTATCTGGTTTGCCAAGGGTTTTATCAATTAATTTCTGAACTGATTCCAAGTCTTTGTCAATGATTGGGTTGGCGAATTCTGATCGTCGGTATTTTTTTATGACCGGTTTTACAAGCATCTCACCGCGAAAATAATCGAATACTCCGACGCCAAGCTCTCCTGGACCCCCACGTCGGTCAGTAGGAATATCTCCAAGTGGCGTGTTGAAGCTCTCTTGCAACGAAACTGCGACTTTTTCAATCTGGTTTTTCTGCCCGGCAATTTGAATCGCGTATAAAACCACAAATACGGCAAAGAGAAGGGTTACCATGTCCGCGTAACTTACAAGCCAGCGTTCGTGGTTTTCAAACGCAGGGCACTTTGGTTTTATTGCCATGATGGACTCCGCCTACCAATCGTTGCCAAATGGTTCAGGTGTGTAAAGGTAGTTCATCTACATTAACACGCTGGATTCAATGTCTTCTATAGATGGGAAAAAAGGAGATAGCGGCCAAGATTGCCTGGCCGTTTATAGTTCGAAATTATTAAAAAGAAAGTAGTCTTTAGCTGTTATTTTCGCTGGTAGAGCAAATTATGGAAACCAAATTGGAGCTTGGTTGCCTCTGATGTCTTCAGATTTGATCATGTTCTGTAGGTCAGCATTAGATGTATTAGTTGTACCTCGGTCTGTATAGGTCAATGACGAGCGATCCTTTGGGACTAGGTTCATGATTAAGCCTGGATTGTATGACCCAGTCGAAACAGGATCGTGACCACCCAGTTGTTTTGTTCGCTGTTTTGTATAGGATTCAATTTCACCAAGATCAATAAAGCCGTCCTTGATACCGTCATAGGCACCATCAGCGTCACCAAGTAAGGATTTCCATAGTGAGTGACCAAAGGCGCTGCCGGCACTTCCCATCGGTCCAACTGATTCATTGTCGGTACTCGGACCGGTACTTGACGTTTGTTGTACAGTGCTTGAAGACATAACGAATAGTGTTCTGCCTTGTTGTGCAAACCCACTCCACTGGGAGCGCATTTGATTGAACGTATCAACTAAGCCACCAGAGTGACACGCCATGGTAAAAATAATAATCTCTTTCGCAGGTAACGATAGGATGCGGCTAGCGATCTCTTGGTATGAGCCACCCACAGCGAGTCCTGTAGGCATGCCATGACCGCTTGAATATTGAATAAACATATCATTAGCTGTGACTTGCGATTTCAATTGATTGAAAGCCGAACCAACTGAGTTCTCTTCACCAGATTTAATCAACTTAGTACCGGCGTAACTACCGCCGATATCTTTTGTAAAAATCTCATGTGTGTGAAGGACATCATACTTAACTTCGTTGTGCATATTGGCTGGATCGTTTGGCGACGCATGACCCCAAGCGAAGTAGTATTTCTTACCAGCAAATGATTTACCGGTAAGTGAACGAACGATACTACTGCTAGATTCGTCACCTGCCGGTGGAATGCACGCAGTCAAAGTAAGTACCAAGGTCATACTGATTGTTGATGCTAATTTCATAAACTTGTTACCTCAGTGTCTGTCTTGGCTCGATTTATTTGAACGTGCTGAGAAACTCAGTTGCCGCCGTATTTGCTGCTGCTGTCGAACTTGATCTACCAAAGCCGTAGTAGGCATGGTTTTTATGAGTTATGGAAAACCCTGCTACAAAAACTTGGCCTTTTTGCGTATCGATGCGCTTATAGACTTTGTCAGCAATCGTTAGGTCTTTTTCTGCGCCGACGACATTCGACCCATTTACAAAGATAGATTGAAGTGTTGGAGTAGAGCCTTGTTTTGCATAAAGACGAAAGTAGTCCGTTCCTTTTTCGAAAGAAATAATGAGCGTACCGTCCGTAAATGTATCTTGATGCAGTTTCCATCCCGCAGGGACTGTAAACTGAATGTCCTGAAAGGTAATGGTCGAACCCTGAATATTTATGGTGCCGGTAGCAGCAGGTGTTGCCGGCGCTGCGGGAGTTGCTGGTGTCACGGGAGTTGCAGGAGTCGCGGGTGACTCTGGCGCTGTAGTATCAGATGGTGGAGCTACGCTAGTATCGTCAATTGGCTTGCCGTTCGCATCGACAATGTCATCATTCGTGCCTTCACCATTCTGAGTCCCAGGTGCGGTTTCTTCAGTTTCAATTTCAGTACTACCACCTTCTGGGTTGTTAGGATCTTTGCTGGTATCAGTAGGAGTTGTATCTGCAGGTCTTGGTTGCGGGGTCGTCGTAGTTGTACTTCTGCCAGTACAACCAGTGAGCGCAAGCACCAAAAAAGATATGTGAATCTTTTGCATTTGGACCTCTAAAGTTTTTATCAGATAGGCGGTTATTGTATTTATCGGTATGTCTTGGTTTTTTCTTTAGGCGGAATACAAATCTTAATAGTTATTGAGTGTTATGCGGGGGATTGTCCGTGCGCATCAAAGCATGTCGTAACATCGCCACGAGTAAAATGCTTTTTCGAGCAGGTTCTGCAGATGTAGCGAGCACCGTCTCGAAAGAATTTATGGTCGTCATCGATGGAAGATAGTTTCGCAGTCTTTTCTGGTACCGGGGCAGGCTCAGCCGAAGGCGCAGCTGTTGCCGCAACTTTTGCGGCCGGTTGCTCGCCGGCATGACTGTCGTAGCAAGCGAATACGTCTTCGCGGGTGAATAATTTTTTGCCGCAATGGCGGCAAACGTAGCGGGCACCATCTCGAAGGAACTTTTCGTCTTCATTGGTGAGGCGCGGCGTCTTCGCTACTTTTTCGATTGCTGGTGCTGTAGCCTTGACGATTTTGAGTTTCGGAGCCGACTTTTTCTCAGCTTCAACTTTCTTTTCTTGTGGTGTTTTTTTGACATGCTCTGGATGGGAGTCGTAGCAAGCAATAACGTCATCAAGAGTCATTTTCTCGGAACCGCATTTTTTGCAAACAAGTTTGCGACCATCGCGAAAAAATTTATGCATCTGATCGCGGCGCACAACCTGCGGTTTATTTGCTGGCTTTACTAGCGGCTGGTCTGGTTGCGTGGATTTCTGCTGAGGTCGTCCAAGAGTTTGAGCCTGCAGCTTCGGCTGCGCAATATCCTTTGGATGTTCAGAAGCAACAACGGCATTGGTTTTGACTTTACAAGCGCTAGCACATTCAACGGCTTTGTTTCTTTCCGAAAAGACACGCCGACAGAAGTGGCAGCGGAATTTTTTTGCACCTGTTTCAGAGAGGGCAACAACAGGGTCACTAGGATTTAAATGCCCACTTAAACAACGGTTGAGGCAGCTGTTAGCTTGCTTGGAATCTTTGTAGGTTTTTCGACAGATACCACAAATTGAAACGTTGCCCTGGGTGATAACACGTTTGATGGCGACGGATGATCGGCGATGTGTCTTGTGATTCTGCATGAGTCATTTATCGGAGGTTGCTAGGCAATAATTAGTCCCTGGCGCGAAAGCGCCAGGGACGTGTCCTGAAGGGCATAGTCCTGAAGGATCTCCACGCTAAGTGCCTGATATGTGGAGATCCCTCACTACGTTCGGGACACGTCGCTGGCGCGAAACGGAGTTTCGCGCCAGCGACTAATTAGCTTCGTTGAGATAAAGTTTCGAAAAAAAAAGTAGAAAGGTGTCTGCTTTAGGCTGTTTGCAGTCTGGATCTACAAATCCCAACGAATATTTAATACCCACTCTGTGTAAACGGTTTCTTAGCTAACTTTTTTCTTCAAAATTCCGAACTTACTACTACATAAGTACGGAGCATTTTATGAAGTTAGTAAGTCTTTGCGTCGCAGCAATGTTAATCGTTGGCTGCGGCACTGAGAAGAAAAATAAAGCGGATGTTGACCGCCAACCTGGATTAATTGGGGTTCCGACATTGGGAGTTCGCAATGCATGTGCGGCAAATAGTCGACTTGCACTTTCGTCTCCGAAATCAGAGTCGGAAATCTACCATTATAGTTATAAAAATGTGCCCATCTGTTCTTGGTACGGCCGAACGCTGAACCTTGATTCTGGTTCGGGATTATTTATCGGACAGCTTGAAGGTAAGCTAGGATCTTTGGTCGTAGATGAAGCTAGTGAGTGGCCAGAATCACAAGTGGTCACGTCTTTTATTGCCGGTGAGTCAGGTGTATTGAAAGCGGATGCTGTCAGTGCGGATAGATGTTGGTACCTTACACCAGAATTAGAACTCCTCCCTGCCTACGATGTGACGATCGTAGCGGACGATCGAACGATCAAAGCAGTAGCGAGTGGTGACCAGATCTTTGAGATTGGCAGCGGTGGTTTTGATATTGGGCGCATTTCTTACCAGTTAGAAGGCCAAATCGGCAGTGTTGCTTTTTTAGAGACCGATTCTCTTGATGGAAGCGGTTTTTTAGCTGGTAAAAATTTCGAAGTGTTTACCAATAATGGAACCGAAAGAGCAGTTTCGACCAACGGCAATTTTGATTTCGGTAAATCCGACTTTCAGTTTCCCCAGGCCAGTGCCTATGCCAACGCAGAGCTCATGCTCGATTGGTTTGACAAGTTAACAAGTAAAGCTGTCGACACCGAATGCTTTCCGATCGACATTAAGCTGCACCATGTATTTGTAGGAGGCACCGTCAACAACGCACGCTATCAGCCGGACGTTAATACCGCTACGGGCAGACCTGAAATCTTAGTTGGAGACGGCGACGGTGTTCGTTTAACGAATCTAGGAACAGATCCAGACGTCATCGCCCATGAGTTTGCCCACCACGTTGTTTACCGGGGAGTGAAGGACACCAATCACTTCGAATCGGTAGTCATTCATGAAGGTTTGGCCGACTATTTTGTTTATTCGAAGACAGGAAATGCCTGCCTTGCGGAAACCGTCTGTCCTTTGGGAAGTTTCGATTGCATTCAGCCGCGGTGCTTAAGAACCGGCGCTAACTCAATGAGTTTTGTTGACCAGAACCTGACGTCATCACCTCACGGTCAAGGACAGATCATCTCTGCCATGTTGCTAGATCTAGCTAATCTAATTGAAAGCCAGTCTGAGATTCCATTTGTATCGACTGTTGCCGCTTCGATCAACTATTTGTTGCCTCGGAGTCACCTTGAGGATTTGATTCAGGCCCTTATGCTCGCTGATCGCGATTTAAATGCGGGTAGGTTTGCTTGCGATATCTATCAAATGGCTGTTGATCGTGGATTGGGAGCACGCATTCAGCACTTGAAATGTGCTGAATATGAGGCTCAAAAGTAGATGCCGTAGCCAGCAACAATGCTGCTTCCGTACTTTGTTTCGTAGTCTCCGGTCACGATCAGTGTTTTAGTATTACTGAGAGCGTACATCGCTGTTAAGTCACCCTTAGACACCAGGGTGATTTTTTTAATGCCGTATGATCTTTGCCTAGTCGCTTCGATATTGATTTTGAACGGTCCCTTTGGCGTGAAGCTGATACCGCCCATAATGCCTGGTTCCGCTGATGCTAATCGGTAGCCGTCGTGGAGAATACTCAATTGACCGGTTGCCAGCGCGTAGCCGGTGATATTTTCAGTAAAGAGAAAGTTGGAAAACCCGTAGCCGAAGTTTAAAAACGAGCTCAGGCACATGTCGCGGGCCTCTGGCCCGCAGTCGAATCGATGCCGCTGCCCAACATTTAGGGTCCAAGCATTTTTTTTGATTACTGGTTCGACGGTTGGAACGGACTTGATTTCGATACCACCTAAATTTCGCAAAATATAGGTCTTCGATTCGTTATCCCAAGCAATGCGCGTATTCAAAAATCCGATGTTTAAACCTTGCGGATATCCATCTCCAGCATCAGCGAAACCATGCAGTGCCGGTCGCCAGTGTAGTTGAGCGAGCCTGCCACCCTCAGACCCAACGCCTCCGGCAAGACTCATTAAAGTCGTTCCGTGCGCCTTATCAGGACGCTCGCTATCATTCGGCGTCGTAACAAGTTTCTCTGAACGTTCAGGAATTCCAGAGCGAATCTTTAATGCCTCAGCGCGGAGATTTTTAAACTCTTTGCCAAGATCTGCGCCAGCGATGTCTTCCTTAAAATCTACAAGCTCTACAAGTGTGTCAAGAACGCCAATTTTTCCATTGACCGATAGGTCTTTTAACTCCGTTGCAAGCTCTGATGGTTCGTTCTTGTTTGCAAGTTCATCGACCAACTGCTGTTCATTTTTATCGAGCTGACGAAATCTTGTTAAAAATTTTGTCCGGGTCGAAGGAATATATTGGATATCTGTTACTAAGCCCGGCTCTGAGGTCACGACCTTAAGTGTATCGACTGGGATGATCCAGAGGTGCGGAAGTTTGTTGTATAGGTTTAGTTCTGGCTTCGCCGCATCCAAGAGGGCAAGCATGAGTGCGGAGCAATTATCATCAAAGTAGAAATAGTTTATCTCGTTCTCGCTGATCTCCCACATGATCGACGCGAGGCGAACGGATTCCTCCTCAGTAAGGGCGAGATCGTATACCCAAAGGTCTCGCTGTTCAAAGTTATTGTATTCTTGGACTTTAACGTAAAAGGGTTCCATTGAAAATTTTCCAGGAAATTGCCCGGAGAACCCTTTCCAGTAATAAGTCAGTAAGTCGACATCGCCCATGTGCGCGGCGTAATTCACGGCGAAATCTAATAGCTCATTTGCAGAGTTGTGCTGCTTACCGTTCAATCCGACGGGATTAATGCGAAGCTTTAAAAAGCTATGGCCAAACATCGAGGCCGGGTTGTCGGTGTAGTAGGAGCTAAAAACAAGAGAGACTTTTTTTACGACATTGCGAGCCAGCCATTTTTCTCGCAGTTCGCATTTCGGAGTAGGTAGAGTCGTTCTATCGATATTTAAATTTTCGATGAGAAATTTAGCTCTGATTGGAAACCGGCAGAGCGGGTGAAGTTCAGGATTTGCAAAGGCAATAGGATCTTGATGCATCCCGGTAAGCATGGCTTGCATTTCAATCAGCGGGTCTGTTTTCCCTTCTGATGAAACAAAGAACCCTGGCGAATCGAAAAGGCTGCTCTGACGGTTGAACGTTTTCTTAGCGTAGAAGAGCAGTTTCTTCCATTGGTCGGATTCAGAGAGGTGCTCGACCGCTTTAGACGATAAAAGCCTGGCAGGATCTGCCAGGCTTTGGACTGAAATAAAAGCAGTCAGAAATAAAATCGCGCTACGAAACAAAATCAAGATCTATACACCTAGACGGGCACATTCCGTCCTAAGCTGGCTGTTGGCTTTCACTGCACCGATATAGCTATTTAACACAGCTTGCGGGTCGTCGGAATTAAAAATTGCTTGGTGCTGTTCTTGGCTAACTTTGACGAATTGTGGGTATGACTGGTCACCAGCACATCCAAGTACGTCTGCGAAGGCGAGAAGGTGACGGCCTTCGCCTTGGGCTGCTTCTTTGCTAAGAGATGCTAGGTTAGCGGATATATATACTTCGCGTTCTGCCGCAGTACTCTCAGAGTCAGTGTCAACGCAGTTAGAAGTACCGCTGAGGATGCCCAAAAGAGTGGTGTAAGTGTAACCATTGGTTGTTGCTGCTGATGATTGTGCGCCCTTTGTGTTGCTCTTCATGACCAAGGAACCTAGACCGCATCCTGCCATTCCGTATGGAGCGGCTTTGTATCCAGCGCCGGCGGTTTCACCTTCTGCACCTGAAACTTCTTCAGTCTTTTCAGACTTCTTTTTTTTCTTCTTTTTCTTCTTTTGCGCCATTGCTTCGCCAGAAGAAAGGACTAGTGCTAAAGGTGCAACGAGAAGAAGAGTCGAGAGTAATCTACGGAGTTTCATATTTTTCACCTTTCAATTAGATTTTTTTAAAGTACTAGGTACTGGCAGTTTGCTGAAGTTTCAGGGTCGCGCAACAGGGCGACTCTTGTTTGATCTAAGACAGCGATTGCACCTGGTGCAGAGAAAACATTCGCGTAGTCAGATTTTAGCGCGGCGTTGAAGTCTTCTTGAATATCAGCCGGACATCCGAAAGTTTCAGACAGAGCGACAAGAGAGTCGCCTTCGCCTTGAGCCATGTCTTTTGAAAGTGTACCAAGATTGCTAACGACAAAGTGTTCTTGTCGCATCATTTGCGCTGTTTTTTCGTCCGGCTTACAGCCAGAAGATCCAGACGATATCGCCAGAGTTTGACTGAATACGCCGTTGGTGTACGCGACCGTAAATTGCTTGATTTTCCCACCTTTTGGTCCAAGAATCATATTGCCGACGCCGCAGCCAGCCATACCGTAGGGGCGCTCAGCTGCTTTTGCCTGTGACCCTGACATCAGCGTCAACAGCGAC
>CAMAXT010000018.1 GCA_945862295.1 Pseudobacteriovorax antillogorgiicola | reverse complement strand
AAACGTTGGAACCGTATTCGCGGCCATGATGAAATCGCGAACGTTATTTCAGGTGTTGAATATAAAGATGGAATTGTGGTAGCTAAGATTTTTCATCGGGGAGCTGCCAACGGCTAGGCTACCGATCCACAACATTCTGAAGTATCTCGGGCGAAGGTTTATTATGACACAAAGCTGTTTAGGAGAACGCAGCGTATGCAGGTAAGATTGTTTTTTTCTAAAAGACTACAAAACTCCGGAATTCCGGATGTCAGTGCCACTGCTTGTTTATCTGAAACCACTTCTTCAGCTGGTGTTGTGGCTTCTTTTTTCACACCTTGGTTTTTTGATTCTGTCTCTTTCGAACAGGCGTTAAACTGAACAAAGGAAACCAATGTGATTCCCAAATAAAATCTTTGATGTCTAATGCTAAACATAACTATGCTCCTAGAGACTCATACAGGCAATGCGTGCACGAACCGCACAACTAATCTTCCGATAGCTCGCCCACTGAATATTGTCACTACGCAAGTCCGCAATACCGCCGAAAAGTTTGGGATCATTTGAAGTCCAATTATTGCAATCACCGGATTCGGTGTCCCTAGCTCCGGTAAAATGAAAACCCGACCAGCCGTAATCTATAACTTGCAATCTTTCGTCAAATTCATCGTACAGATGCACTTCTTTTCCTGTTTGCGTGTGTCTGTATCCTGTGAGGTGTTTGGCAGCCCAGAAGCGTTCTTCAAAAGGTGTGGTAGCAGTATGATCAAAAATCATGCTGGCAAATAAATTGAATGCCAATGCTCGAATCGGAATGCGTTCTCTGACTGTCTCAGTTGCGCTAGCTAAAACCGCGCGCCAGGTGCGATCAGGAATGAGTTTTTTACCTTCGCTGTCACAGTAGGCATCAGCGTTTCCAACACCAACATTCCCTGAAAACAAGTGATCTGAAACAAAAACAAACTGGCTATCCTGCCCCCCCCACCCATATTGCGACTGTCTCAAAGGTCATTTTTACTCTTTCCACATCTGGAGTTGCTGTAAGAGCGATAACAAGAAGCGCGAAGAGGGGATCTTTGTTCCATTTGTAGTCGAATACCTTGGTTTCACCGACCTCTTTTTTATCGCCGGAGTATATTTCAAATCTGCCGAATGAGAGTTTTTTTCTGTCTTCTTCCGACGTTTCCACATGAAAATTCCAAGGCGGTGAGGAACTTACAATTGCTGCTGAAGTCACCTTGGTGCCATCAATAAACACCTCCGAAGAGATCGCGGTGATTGGTTGTTTATACTGAGATCCATCGGGATTTTTTATCAGACAAGAGACGATAACTCTTCCGAGCGACGCACTGACCTCATCGACAAAATATGAGTTGGAGTCACAAAGAATAGTAATAAACGAACCTGAAACCTCGGCTGGCGTATCGGAAGCGAGGTCCTCCGTGTCATCATCTGCAGACTCGTCACTTTTGGTTTCTTTTTCTTTTGAGAGAAAATCTTGTGAACAGCCACTGCAGTACAAAACTGCAAGTAGTAGAATAATTTGCCTATTCAGAAAGGAAAGTATCAAATGCCCGCTCCCTACCTTTTAATAGTCTTGGCTATAAGGCTTGATCGGGTCATGACGGGTATAAGTTTAGTTAATTAAAGAATGACATAAATAGCCAATGACTCTAGCTCTTTGGCTAAAAAGTTAACTATTTTTTCTCTGGGACTGTCGTCCTATAGTCCGCAAGAAGCTTTTTAAAGTTCTCAGCCCTAGCGGTAATCTCGTCGGCGGTCATATTTTTGAAGTAGAGATTTTTATCGCTTTCCACATCTTTAGCTTTTGCTTCTGCTACTTTGCCAAGTGCTAGAATCGCACTCTCTAACGCTTCAATACGTAGGTCAGCAAATTCCCCGTACTCGTCCGCCAATTGAATAGCCCGATAAGCGCAAGCGTGAAAAATCTCTTGTTTGCAATAGAATCTAAAAATGAATGCGATACTCTCAGCAACACGTCTTTGGCCCAGTTTAATAAGTTCCTTGGCCTTGACTGCGTATTCGCTTTCCGGCGAGCGGGTGATGAGCTTCTGCCACTCGTCGATTGCTTTTAAGGTATATTCCTGCTCTCTATCGATTTCTTCGGGAGAATCCTGCCAATAAGACTCACCGACCCGGAAAAGACAATAGTCGACTTTAGGATGTTTTGGATGCAATTTAACGAATTGCTCGTAAGAAAGTGCTGCTTCGGTAAACTGCCCAAGCTCATAATGAGAATTTGCAATCATAAGTTCCGCTTCGACAGCGTATTTACTGTATGGAAACCGTGACTTAAATTCGCCAAGTTTTGTCAGAGCGATTTCGAAACTGCCGTCGTCATAGGGCTCTTTTGCTATACCAAAAGACTTTTCCGGGTCATTCGGGTCGAATTCTTTTTCAACACATCCCCAAAAAGATGCAATTATTACAAAGAGTAACCCCAAAATATTCCGTGTTCTCATATTCTTAACCCCAGTGGCGACTTCAAAAAATCAAGGTACTGCCGATAAACTATTGTAGCGGTCCTGCTCGCGAACCGCATATCATAAAGTATGATAGTAGATACGTACCGATCAGTTTCCGACACTGTAACGGAACTGCTGATAGGTACGCAACCATAACAAGAGGAAGGGCAAAGGCCTTGACTGCGGCTGGCAACAAAAATTCACGTGGGCCTGAGTCACCTTGGGCCCGCCTACAGCGCCAGTCACGCCTGATTATTCTTGCTGCATTTGTAATTTCCGGTCTCTTTCACTTTTTGTCTTACGTCAAACTTTCCGGATACCGCACACCCCCAAAAGCGACCATCCAGCAAAATAGCAGCCCGATCAAAGTTCGGATCACGCAAAAGCCAAAAGAGCCGGAGAAGGTCGCTCCCGATGAAGCCGTGGGTGAGAAAATCGTAGAAGTTCCGCAACAAGAAACTCAGAAGCCTGTAGAAGCCAGCCATCTTGGAAACGTCAATCACTCGACGGAAAAAGAGACAAGAGTTGAAGTCAAAAAACAACAGAAAGCTCTCGATCCGGGTCAACAAGGAAATCCAGAGGCCATGGCGAAGATGCCGCCGCCTCAAAAAAAACAAGAAGCTACTCCCAAAGAAAAAACACCATTGTTAGGAAAAACCAGCAATGTTGTAATCGGCAAAAGCGCTAATGAAAAAGCACCGAGAAACGCCTACGAATCCATGCTGCCGTCGTCGATCACCGATCTCTATGGACAAGTGAACGCTGGCTACCAAGATCACCTTGACGACGATCTCGCAATCGGTGACCGCATTGATATCAACACAACCGAGTACCGCTTCATCGGCTACTTTACCAATATGCGTAAAGCGATCGAACTAGTTTGGAATTATCCTTCTGAAGCATCTATGCGCGGCATGCAAGGCGAAGTCGGCCTCGAATTCGCAATTAACAAAGACGGAACTGCAGGAAAAATTCGCGTACTGAAATCATCAGGATATGACGTACTCGACCGTGCAATCGTTGAAGCAATTAAACTCGCATCGCCATTTTCACCATTACCTAACGGATTCAAGAAAAACAAACTCGTCGTCACTGGATCATTCCGGTACATCCTTAGTGCCTACGGCAGCCACTAAGTTGATACGATCCTGGACATGTTTGCTTGTGTTATTTGCTCCCAGATATTACGGTAGAACTAAATGATTATTTATGAGGCATAGAGGTTGGTATTTTACGCGCGAACAATTGGGCTATTACTGCTTTTATCAGCAGTTTCTTGCCGTACAACGCCTGATACCCCCGCCGAACCGGCCGAAACGGCCGCATTTATTGACCTCACCGAGCCAGCCGAAGATGTTGCCGAGCTCGAAGTCGATGTCGAAGAAACAATCGACATAGGTGAGGACGGCTTGTGCCACGACGGTATTATCGCTGATTACCTGATCAAAAAATTCCGCAAAGACAATCCGGTTTCCAAAGCCGAAACGCGAGTCATGAATAAAAGACGTCGTTATGCAGGAACCATTGATACCAAAGCCCTAGCCCATGCCCGTGATATTTTAGTTGGACCTGCTTCGCCGTATTTCGGAGCAATCCCAGTCGTCGTGAATTCAGAAGTTGATTTCTGGATTCAGTACTACAAGACTTCGGGCAAACGTCAGTTCATGCGCTGGCTCGTCAGAGGAGAATCCTTCAAGGAGCTTCTTCAACCGGTGTTGCAAGAGAATGGCTTACCACCAGAATTCTTTTATATGGCCATGATCGAGTCAGGATTTAATAACGGTGCATCTAGCCGAGCAAAAGCAACCGGCACCTGGCAGTTCATGAAAGGGACGGCTAAAATCTACGGTCTTCGTATTGATCACTGGGTCGATGAACGCCGGGATCCCGTTAAATCTTCGCTAGCAGCCGCGAGTTTTCTAAGAGATCTCTACCGCGATCTCGGCGACTGGAATCTTGCAATGGCAGCTTATAATGCTGGTCCCGGAAAAGTCCGGCGAGCAATCAAAGCTAGCGGAACGCGAAACTTCTGGGATATCGCAAAGACGAGACATCTCGCAAAAGAAACTCAGCAGTATGTGCCAAAAATTTTAGCTGCCATCCTTTTAGCTGCTAACCCGAAGGTCCACGGCTTTGACTATCAGCAATCAGCGGCGCAGGATATGCCGGTCAATAAAGTTGTTCTAACAAATCCTGTTAGACTCGACGAAGTTGCAAAAGAATTAAATATTAGCCTAGCTACTATTCAATCCTGGAATCCAGAAATCATTCGTAACGTCACGCCACCAAGGAAAGACGGCTACGAACTGCGTCTAAATGCTGAGATGACCGCAAAGTTTCCGTCTATCGAAACAAATCTCTCTAAGATCGAGATCACAGATGTTCAGCTTCATAAAGTAAAACGCGGCGAGACACTGTCATATATCTCCCGCCTGTACAAAGTATCTATTGGTCAGATCATGCAGGTAAATCCAGGTCTCAGAGCGACTGCACTAAGACCAGGAAAAGATATCGCTATACCCATCCCCGGAATCGTATCCGCTTCTGCGAAAAAAACTTCGTAAATACCGTGAGTTTCAAATAATCGATCCAAGTTATGTTTTTTCTGCCACCTACGGCCAAAAATCAGCTATGACTATGAATGAACATCTCAGCAACTTCTAATGCCGTTGGTTGCCTATGACTAATCAAGAATTCATCGAACTGATTCACAGCAGCAAAATGGACCTGCTGTGGAATAAGCTCGCGAACGGCGTCACTAAATATTTTCGCACTCGGGTCGTTGGCAGTTACAATATTCCGCTCAAAGGGCCAGGCATCATCGCAGCAAATCATTCAGGTTTTTGTGGCTTTGACGTAGTTGTCTTGTCGCACGTCATTCGCGAAGCTTCAGAGCGTCAGGCAAAGATACTTGCGCACGCAGCCTACTTTGATTTTTCTAAGCTATTGCGTATGGTCAGCGAAAGTTTCGGCATGCGGAAAGCATCAATAGACAATGGAACTGACGTCCTCCACCAAGGTGAACTACTTCTTGTGTTTCCGGAGGCCGAAGAAGGCAATTTCAAATCCAGCCGCCAGATGTATGATCTGCAGACCTTTCGGACTGGCTTTATTCGTATGGCGATCAAAACTAGATCGCCTATCATCCCAGCACTGGTAATCGGGGCTGAGGAAAGTCATTTCAATCTCGGTAGTATCGATCTATCGGCTTATATGAAAAATCTTCGCCTACCGCTGCCGGTCAACGTCATACCTCTCCCAGCGAAGTGGCAGATTAAATTTCTAAAACCCATCTCAATGCGAAAATATAAAATAGAAGACGCTGACGATCAGAAACTCGTCGCGGAGATCGCTGAAACAATTCAAGGAAGAATGCAGGTCGAACTTATAAAGTTAGCAAAGGCGCGTAAGACTATTTACGTTTGATGCACGTTCAGTGATGATGATGATGTCCATCGCCATGCCCGTGATCATCTTTTTTACTAAAATCATGACGGTCGAAAGCCAAGTGTAAAAGGCTACCGGCAACGATCGCTTGAAAGACGCCGTATGCAACATCTTCTTCAAGGTTGTGAAAGTACACATCGCCAGCGAAGTAGCCGATAAACGTGAAAACCGTAATAAATGCCAATACAGATGAGGTCCAAAGAACACCAACTCTTGGCCTTAACATCCACCAAATGAACATACCTTCGAAAAATCTATGGACGACCACAGCCATCGGTAGGAAATGATGGTGCTGATGGAAATGATCTGGCGAAACAAAGGCGGCGCCGTCAAGAGATGCGTGTAGAGCTAGTCCAACCGTACCAAGTGCGAGTGGCACCCAATGAATGGTATCGGCAAACCCATGCCAAGCGCGCTCTACCAAACTCGGCACCAACATGCCAAAGGCGGCAAAGGCGATCGACCACCATCCAGTAACGCGGAAACTATCAGGAAGAATACTGAGAACCACCACAGCAGAGAGTGCTATGAGGAGGATGCGTTCGATCATTTTATGGATTTGAGCATACCGATTAGCCAGGTAATAGAACACTGGAGCAAGCCAGAGAACGACGATGCTAAATACCATTAACAGCAAGTCAGGGTTCCGATGTCTGTGAACAGCGTTTTACACTGTGTTACCCGGTGCCTAGCTTATGCAGCTGGCGCGTTAGAGGGAACCGTATATCACCGCAACTAGGGAAGTTCCAAAGTATTTCGAATTTATGGAATGGGCCGCGCTTGACACCGACTAGCGGAAAAAATAAGCAATAATATTCGTTTCTTATTTACCAGGCTGAGTCCGTTAATTTCCGTTGTCAATCCCATCCACTTGATACATTTTGTATGTCATGAACGACAAAGAACTGTTTACCCAAAATCGCCTCTTCTGCCCCGGTCCTACACCGGTGCCTGATCAAATCCTCACAGCGATGTCAGATACATCAATGTATCACCGCAGTGACGAGTTTTATAAAATATCGCGCGAGTGTTCCGCCATGCTCGCTCCCCTTTTTGGATCGAAAAATCTTCCGATCATGCTGACATCATCTGGTAGCGGTGGACTTGAAGCAGCGGTTGTTAATCTGACCGCGCCCGGTGACAAAGTCGTTGTCGTTAATGGCGGTAAGTTTGGTGAACGCTGGGAGAAATTAAACCGAGGCTACGGCTGCGAGGTTTCTGTTTTAAATCTAAGTTGGGGGCAGTCGCCTAAAGCTAGCGACCTCTTAGATCTCATTCAAAAACAAGGACAGACGAAAGCCTTATTTTTACAGGCAAACGAAACATCGACAGGTGCTTATTACCGCATCGAAACCTTGGTACCTGAGATTCGAAAAAATTTTAAAGGACTGATCATCGTCGACTGCATCTCTTCACTCTGCGCCCACGAGATGCGAATGGATGACTGGGAAATCGACGCCGTTGTTGCAGGCAGTCAAAAAGGCTTTGGATTGCCGCCGGGTCTTGCATTCATATCTCTATCAGACCGGGCATGGGGAAATCTCAGTGCACGACCTAGATTCTATTTCGACCTCGCGAGAGAACGCAAAGGTCAAGCCGAAGGCCGTTCAGCTTGGACACCAGCATCAACTTTGACGCTTGGCCTACACGCAGCACTTAAGATGATGAACGAATCAGGGTTGAACGAACTCTATAAACATCATGACCGTATGGCACGGGCATCAAGAGCCTTCGCTAAAGCTATTCAGTTAAAACTCTATTGCCCTGAAAGTCCGTCAAATAGCCTCACGACCATGTGCATGCCAGACGGAGTCGATGGTAGTAAGGTCGTAAAGGAATTGCGTCGCCGGTATCAGGCTTTTTTTGCTGGTGGCCAAGACCAACTCAAAGGCAAAGTGATCCGCTATTCTCATCTTGGATTTGTTAGCGTTTTTGACCTGATAAACGGTTTGAGCGCGTTAGAATTTGTTCTAGCCGACAATGGCCACAGCTTCGATTTTGGGGCTGGGGTAAAGGCGGCTATGGTCGAGCTACGCCGAAATACCGCTAGACCATAAAAATCTCTTCCCAATTCACTCTGCCTTGCCAGACGCGAACCAGATTGGTAACCTTCCGTTTCTGCAGTACATAGCAGTCTAGGTTTCATTTCTCATGGAGGCACAGCCTTGAAAATCCTCGTATTATTGAAACAAACACCTGACACTGAAACAAAAATAAAAATCAGTGGTGATGGCAGCAAAATCGAATCCGGTGATGTTAAGTACATCATCAATCCATACGATGAGTTTGCGATTGAAGAAGCACTGAAGATCAAAGAAAAAGCTGGCGCTGGCGAGGTAGTCATCTGCAGCTTTGGTAACGATTCAATCAAAGAATTGATCGTTAAAGGTTTAGCGATGGGCGCCGACCGTGGGTTGCTCATCAACAATGAAGGTCTGGAAAACGCCGACTCACTGACGATCGCGAAGGTTCTCGCAGCAGCAGCAAAGAGCGAAAATGCTGAACTGATTTTCTGCGGTAAGCAAGCAATCGACGACGACAACATGCATGTCGGTATCATGGTAGCCGAACTTATGAATTGGCCTCACGTAAACGTCCTATCTAGTTTCGCTTTAAACGGCAAAACAGCTCGCGTTGAGCGCGAAGTCGAAGGCGGACAGGTTGAAGTTTACGACGTCGAGTTGCCAGCTGTATTTGGCGCAAACAAGTCACTCAACACGCCCCGTTATGCGTCTCTTCCTGGCATCATGAAAGCCAAGAAAAAACCTTTCGACCTCAAAAAACCTGGTGACATTGGTGTAGATGCAGGAGCTTTGAAATCAGGCATAAAAAGCGTCATCACTGGTTATCGCAACCCGCCTGAAAAACCAGCGGGCAAAGTCTTCAAAGATGAAGATGTCAGCGTCATGGTCGAAAAAGTTGTTAAACTGCTTCGCGAAGAAGCAAAAATCATTTAAGGAGGATCGCCATGAAAGTTTTAGTTTTTATTGAGCAGCGCGATGGCAAAATCAAGTCCTCCGCATTTGAAGCACTGACAATCGGTGCAAAGTTAGCTGGCAGTGCCGCTGACTGCGCAGCTGTTATCGTTGGCAGTGGTGTAGAAAGTCTAGCAGCACAGGCTAAAGGCTTTGGGTGCGACACAGTACATGTCGTCGATGGCAGTGACTTTAAAAATTACAATCCAGCTAACTATTGTGCAGCTGTCGAAGCAGCAATCAAAGGCCACGGCGCTAAGGTTGTTGTCGGTACAGCATCACCGATGGGACGCGATATTTTTCCACGTTTGGCTGCGCGGTTTGATGGCGCTATCGCGACAGACCTCGTAGAAATTTCTATGAATGGTAACAACGTCCAAGGCATTAAGCCGATGTACGCAGGTAAATGCCTGGCGAATGTCGCATTGCAAAATGCTCCTGTTCAATTTGTCACGATTCGCCCAAATGTTTTCAAGGCAGAAAACACTGGTGCCGGTGCTGCGAACGTTTCTAAACTTACTGTTTCTGCTGTTTCCGGCAGCCGCATCAAGACCATCGAAGTCCGCAAAGGCAAAAGCGAAAAAGCTGACCTTACCGAAGCTCATGTCATTATCTCTGGTGGACGCGCACTTGGTAACGCCGAGAACTTCAAGATTCTACACGCGTGTTCAGACGTCATCGGCGCAACCGTCGGTGCGTCTCGCGCCGCTGTTGACTCTGGTTACGCATCGCATGATATGCAAGTCGGACAGACTGGTAAAACGGTCAACCCTAGCCTCTATATCGCTTGCGGCATCAGTGGATCTATTCAACACATGGCAGGTATGCGGACGTCAAAAGTAATCGTTGCCGTCAACACTGATCCAGAAGCGCCCATTTTCAAAGTTGCGACATACGGCATCGTTGGTGACTTGTTTAAAGTCGTTCCCGAACTGACAGAAAAATTTAAGAAACTACTTTCTTAATCCTTAAAATAAAAAGCAGTACCGCAGCGATGTGGTACTGCTTTTTTTATTTGTTAAAGCCTAGGCGGGTCGAGACCCCTCTCTATGCTTCAACGAATCTGAAGACCAATCTGTTATGCGGGACCCATACCGCCTAGCAACTGCAGAATCATTCGCTATGGAGCCGGGCATGATGATCGCAAAGATCGTCGCCGAAGATAAAAGCTACGACGAAGTCCTGAGATCAAAAGAAGGCGTAGCTAACCCAACCATAATTCACACCTTAAAAAAATATTTTAACTTCTGGAATAGAGTTTTACCTCCAGGAAGCTATCCGACTCTCAGCACCGAACCGGCTGTTGCCAAAGTCAGAATCGAAGACAAAAACTACAAATGGATCGATCGCGGTCCACTGCACGCTGGTGTTTTAACAACAGTGGCTCTCCACCGCGTCACCAATGGCTGGCGCGCGAAAGCAAACAGAGTCATGGATGCTTTCATGTGCCGATCCTTCACCGTACCAGACGGCATCAAAGTCATTCCGAGCGAAGAAGCAGAACTTATTCGGATGCCTTACTGTCAGAGCTGTCATGCGACGCTCGAACCACTTTCACAGTTTTTTGGTCGTTGGCCAAACCTAGGTAACGACAGTAACTTCTACTACGATCCATCTGCTGCAGTGAGCTCAGTAGGCCGCCTTGCAGGCAAGGAAGACGCGGACACCCGCGGGTTAGCACTCATCATGTCAAGCCTGCCTGACTTCAACGAATGCGCAGTTAAAAGAGCGTTTCATTTTGCAGTCGGCCGAGAGATGACGACTTACGAAGAAGAAACCATCCTCGCCCCAGTTACTGAAAAATTCGTTGCCTCTGGCAAAAAGCTTTGGCCGATAATTAGAGATTTCACTGTTAACTACACCCGAAGTCAATGTCAGCGAAGTACCCAACCTATCATTAAGCTATACTCGTTCACTCAGAGGCTTCTTAGCTGATGCCTGCACCCATATAGTAACAGTAGAAAACAATAAACTCGCCACCGCTCCGCAAACCTCTAAACTTATTCGCGCGGCAGGTGTTCCGACTATAGAAAATCTCAATAACTTTGCGACCGCTCTCTTTGAGATATAAGCATCCAGCGGGGACCTTTCCGCAGGTTATGACTTATAGAACAATTATTACCGAGAATCTTTCCGAACTCACGAAAGCCGGATTAGCTCCTTCTTCCAATGAGTATGTAGCTGGTCTAAAAGACAACTATGTCCTCTACTGCATTGCGATGTGCCAAGATCCAGAATTATATACGTACTGAAATTAAGTTTGACACTTTCGATAGAAGGGTAGGGGCTCATGAGTAAGAATAAATTCTCACGCCGGACTTTTGGCAAACGACCAATCAAAGATGAACACACTTACAATAAGTGGCAGAACCGGAACGATCACAGATCGCGGCAGTTGGGATATAACAACAACATTTCCAGGATCTGGATTTTATATATGGCGGCGGAGGCATTGATCCTTGTTCGGTGGACGGCGCTGTCGGCTGTATATATTATCGATTACCTACCCAACAGGAACACCATTTTTAAGCAGGTCTATTTAACAGGTCCAAGCTCTGCACAAGCTTCATGTACAGCTTCGACGATATATTTTACGTTTTCAAATGGCGTCGTTCGAAGTAATCCGTGATCAAGGTTGAACACATGACCGCGCCGCTCGCTAGACACTAAGCATTCTTTTACAGCTTTTTTGATGTCAGCCTTGCTCCCCGACTCCAATAGATGATTGGAAACGTTCCCTTGAACGATCTGTCCAGCTCCCAAAACTTTACGCGCATCTTTGATCGATACCGTCGATGGTAGACTGATAATGTCTGCGCCTGCATCGCTAAGAGTTTTGATGTCGTTCCAATTATGAGCGAAACAGATAGTCGGTATTTTGCCTTTTAACGCTGCGAATATCTTCTGCTGCGCCGGTAGAGCAAACTTCTTATATTGATCGATTGTTAACAGATGCGCGGCTGATTCAAAAAGTTGCACTGCCAAAACGCCCGCTTCAGCCTGCATAAGAAGATATTCAATCGTTACATCTGTTAAGCGATCAACCAGTGCCAAAACCAGCTTTGGATCGTCAGCCATAGCTTTTTTAAAGAGCGAGGAATCAGGACCGAAGCTTTGTCCAAGCAGCAAAAAAACCGCGAGAGTCAGCGGTGCTCCGGCAAAGCCGAGGACAGGCATCTCACCATCTAGTTCTTTCTGAACCAGCTTCAAAGTCTTTGGAACAAAATCCAGCTTCTTGCCCACGTCAAACGTCCGCAAGGCCTTCACCTGTTCGATACTGCGAATTGGCTTGTCCAAGACCGGACCAGGGCGAAAAAGAAATGGTGCGCCCATCGGAGTTGTAATAGTCAGAATATCTTGAAAGAAAATAATTGCGTCGATTCCGAGCTTTCTCGGCAACAAAGAAACTCTCGCCGCAACTTCCGGATTTGAAAACATCTCTTCAAGAGTAAGTTTCACATCCTCTTTCAACTTATTATATTCAGGATCTGTACGACCGGCCTGGCGCATCAACCATACTGGTGGACGGTTTAAGGTTTCACCTTTAAGCGCACGCTCCATTAAATCATTGCAATACCTAGCCAAAGAAGTCGCTCCCTATTAGACGTAGAGATTAGCATGTTAGCATGCAGTAGAGAAAAATGTAGTCGGAAATTAGCTAAAACTTTTTAGACGGCCGTCTTCCAAAGTCAGAACTTCATCAGCAATTTGCAACATCGAGCGGCGGTGAGCGATCGAGATAACCATTGATCCTAAATTTCGTAGATCTTTCAGAAGTGTGTAGACAAGCTGCTCAATAACGGGATCAAGCGCCGAGGTCCCTTCGTCGATAAAAACAAGAGGCGATTTGTGGTACCAAAGACGAGCTAACATGATGCGCTGAGCCTGCCCCCCGGATAGCCCCGCGCCTCCTGTACCCAAAGGAGTATAAATGCCCTTTGGTAGACGCTCTATCACCTCATACATCCCTACTCTTCGCAAGCATTCATCTACCATTTTTGGATCAAAATCCACAAATGGATAAGAAATATTTTCACCAACTGTACCGGGAAGCAACAAAACTTTTTGCGGCTGGTAGCTAAGAGCAAATGGATGATTTGTTGCAATGTCGCGGACCACGTTTCCCGATTCCGGTCGAACAATCCCTAAAAGCACTCCCAATAAAGTCGATTTGCCGGCACCAGATGGTCCAGCAAGACAATAAATTTTCCCCGAAACAAAATCATGACTGACGTTTCTCAACGCCTGTAACTTTTGACCAGGATATCGAACACAAACGTCATTTACAGAGATGATTGTTTTTTTGCCCGAGTGAGTATCTGTCGGCAAAATATCGAGTGCATGATTGTCGGCAAGAAAATTAAACGTCGATCTCAGTCTCTCAATGGCACTCGAAGCTTCTCTATTCGTGTTCAGATATTTCCCCAATTTGCCAACTGACTGGGACAAAAGAGCAAGTGTCGCAAAAAAAGAAAGCTGAACAGCACCCGTCGTCTCGCCACTTGCTACATCTCCTAACGCAACAATCAAAACGATTCCCAAGGAGGTAACCGCCACAGCCTGAAGCATTGGTGACGTACGTGCCTTTACGTTAGAAGCTTTCAAAAAGCCTTGATGCAACTGATTTGAAAGCTGCTTCATTTTACAGATTTCTAAGGATTCTGTCCGGTAGTGCTTGATCGTTTCAATCCCAAGAAGACGCTGCTGAATCCACTCAGCTAATACAGAAAAATCGAGCAAAACTTTCGTGGCACGTTTTCTCAGTTTTTTTCCCAGACGTGATATAACTGCCGCCGCCGGCAAAACTCCAACGACAAATATCAAAAAAAGTTTTGGTGAAAGAAAAGCAAGAGTCATCGCGAGTGTCAAAATAGAAAAAAATTCGCGCGGAACACCGCCATAAAAGTGAACAATGTACTCTCTAAGCATTCTCACATCGTTACTAATCGTCGAAGACAGATCCGCCTCAACCTGAACCGCCTTATCTGCTTTACGCATCATAGGATCCAGATATAAGTATCGTTGCACCACATCGCTACGAACAGCCAGTGCCGTTTTCTCTCCAGTTTTCTCCCACAAATACCACTGAATCAAACTAACAAGAGCCTTTACACAAGATACTGCTATAAGCATCATCGGTACAATCGACAACAAATACTCGGCAGTAAATGTATCTTTCGTCACGAGTATCTTTAAATACTCAGCATGGTCTGCCCCAAGTAACTGAGTCGTCGTAAACTCTGCATCCCTTGCCGCCGAAATAATCTGCAACGCCGGTCCAACCAAAGCCGCAACTATCGCCGACACCACGCCAAGTAGCATCGAACAAATCAAAGCAACAACGATAGATGGGGTTTCCGGATTAAGATAATGTCGCACCAGGGACGCATTTGAAGAAAAACGTTTGGTGTTTGTCGAAGCCGTCTTATCCTTCACCAGCTTCACTCCGCAAATATCCATATCTGGTCTTGATCGTAACATGAGTTTAATTATTCAATTTCATTAAAACAACAATAAATTAAGCCAACACTCAACTTGCCATCTAAACTTTTATTTAGAGTTAGACTACAATGATAAGCTCTAAAACTATGTCAGTCAGAACACCCCTGTTAAGGTCAAAATCGCGATGAAGTGCGTGTTTCTTTTGTGCACCTTTTTCATCTTCCGAAAGATAATCGTCAGGCATGCAACTAAAGCCATTACCAAAAATACGTGGATGGTGTTCTGCAAAAAACGGCTTGAACTCTTCAGCCGTCATTTCAAGCAATTCGTATTCATCCATAATTTTCCAGCTATTCATTTCAGGATCTCTTTTCGGGTCCAGGGCGAAGCCTTGGTCGGAGGGGTATTTAGGGGAACACTGATGTTCCCCTGAACGGGGATCGTAAGGGGCTGCGCCCCTTACACTGGTGCGATCGAGAGGACTTGAACCTCCACAGGCTTTCGCCCACTGGCTTCTGAGACCAGCGTGTCTACCAATTCCACCACGATCGCATGCACAAAAAAACAACCCGCAAACTCAAGGCTCGCGGGCTGCTTATATTGCCAGAATCGATTTATATAAATCAATTCAATTATTTCTCTAGATCCTTGTAGGTCTCAACGATCCGTGTAACCAAGCCATATTCTACGGCTTCCTGTGCATTCATCCAATAATCACGGATGGTGTCTTTCTCAACTTTCTCCAGAGGAGTGCCTGTTTCTTTCGCGAGCAACTTGTTGATTTTCTCACGTGTTTTCAAAATTTCGCGAGCAGTGATTTCAAGATCTGACGCCTGACCGTAAACTTGACCCGGAATGAGCGGTTGGTGAATCAAAAAGCGCGCGTTTGGCATCGAAAGGCGGTTTTCCTTTTTTGCCGCAACGTTGATTACCGTCGCGATACTTGCACAGAGACCGGTGTTGATAATTGTGACCGGCGACTTGATGAAGCGGATAATATCGAAAATCGCGTAACCGCTATTAACTTCGCCGCCTGGGCTATTGAGATAAAGAGTGATCGGCTCACCTGGTTTATCAGCTTCAAGAGATAAAAGTTCAGAAATATAGCGTTTCGCACTTTTAGACGTGATCGCCTCAGAGATGAAAATTTTTCGGCGCTCTAGCAGCTTCATTTCTGCGAATTGATCGGTGAGTCCGAGATCCGGAATCCCTGCGTTGTAGATGCTGTCCATGGATTTTTCCCCGTATGTCTGCGTGTTGGTCATCACTGCTCCTGTGCTGGAGGAAGATTTCCAAGCGTTATCGATCTCTTGTTGCAATTATCAAGTATAGAACGAATTCACTAGCCCAGCAAAGCCGCTTCCGCCCGAAAATCCGTGTTCTCATAATATTATACCTTACTTGCGAGGATCAAAACCCTAGTCTATTATTTGGGCAGATGGCAAAAGTTGCCTATCACGAACTCTCAGAGGTATTTTGACTTTTTACATCATCTACCAACTCATAGAAGGAGTGTTTCGATGTCTCAACTTTTCAAAGGTATGATCATCGGTTCTGCCATCACGGTAGCAGCACTTGGCGGGTATGCTTACGGTACCAGCGCTGGACCTGTCGGCGGCCAAGCTCCAGATCAAAGTCAGAATGCCTCAGAAGATCTCGAACGTACAAGTTGCGACGTCAGGGTCGGACCTGGTCGTCTCTCGGTCGGTTCTGAGTGCCGATACAATCAAGTCATGGTTGGAACAAGGACTGATTATCTACTTTGCGCGGATGTTCAAGTTACCTGCCCATAAGGTAAAAAGGTAATCCGGTAATCCGGATTATCGATTATCTGGACCCGGATTATCATGCACTTTTATACGAGAACTCCATGCCGACGACTGTTCCACACGCGATCCCCGAGTCTCCGCCCCAACACGAATCAACTTCCGAGAATGCTGCACGCGGCAGGATTCTCATATTAATTGCCGCCGTTCTTTGGAGTAGCAGCGGTTTTTTTGCAAAGGCGGATGTTTTTGCTGGCTGGCCGGGGCCTTTGCTGGCGTTCTGGCGCGCTGCATTCGCACTCACAATCTTAGTCCCGTTTGTGCGCCGTCCTCAATGGTCGCTCTGGCTGATACCGATGACACTTTGTTTTATTGGGATGAACTGGGCTTATCTTACTGCGATGACTACCGGTCGCGCTGCGACCGCAATTTGGCTGCAATGCACAGCGCCGCTTTGGGTGCTGATCGTAGGGGTGACATTCTTTAAAGAAAAATTGTTGCGCTCAGATTTGTTTCTTATGGGATTTGGTTGCGCCGGCGTCGCTCTGATTCTTGGATTTGAGCTGCGTGATGCGGCCACCGCTAGTGTGATGTACGGTCTTCTTTCAGGAGTATTTTACGCTGGGGTTGTTCTGTCTCTTCGCCTCCTACGGGCAATCGATCCAGCATGGTTGATCACACTCAATCTACTTGCTACAGTCGCAGCACTCTCACCATACGCTATCTGGGGTGATCACCAACCAAGTGGGTACCAGTGGATTTATCTCGCTGGTTTTGGTGCTTTGCAGATGGGACTTCCATATCTACTATTCGCCCGTGGCGTGCGCTCAATCTCAGGTCACGAAGCAAGTGGCCTCGCACTGGTCGAACCTGTCTTAGTACCAGTGTGGGCTTTTCTCGTTTGGCACGAAGGCGTCACTTGGCCGATTGTGATTGGCGGCGTACTCATCTTCTGCGGACTACTCGTCCGCATCATTCCTAGTAAAAATAACGAAGCAGTTAATAAGCGAGGGCATTGAATATTATCAGGGAGGCAGTTCCGAACGATACCAGCTTTTATTGTAACCAACATCGTGATTCGCAGCGACCGCTTCCCAACGACGAATCCCACTTTCATAGTCGGATTAATTAGATCAGAGACTGCGGGTCAACATCGATACGCATTCTGATATCACCGGGAAGCTTTTGAAACGCTTGCGTAAACATACCCACTAAAGCTCTGAGGGCTTCGTTTTTTGCGGATGAAAAGATAATTGAGCGGCGGTGCCGGTTTCTAATCGTTTCAATCGGCGGAACAGCCGGACCAAGAACGCGCACTGATTTCACCAAGTCTGGCTTTAAGCCTGCGATTTGATCAAACCAAGAATCCATCTTTTGGCAAAACTGCTGCAACTTTGCCTTATCGGTTCCATTAAATTCAATCGCGATCATGCGGTGAAACGGTGGGTAATCTTGCACGCGGCGAAATTTCAATTCGCGCTCGGCAAACTCTTTAAAATTTTGACTAACTGCCGCAGCAACCACCGGATGTCCAGCGCGCAGTGACTGAATCATAACTTTCCCAGCGAGATCCGCCCGTCCAGCTCGACCAGCTGCTTGCACAACAAGTTGAAAAGTTCGTTCTCCGGCACGGAAGTCAGGCAATCCTAGAAGCTGATCAACTTCTAGAATCACAATAAGAGTGACGTTCGGGAAATCGTGTCCCTTGGCCAGGATTTGTGTCCCGACAAGAATATCGATTTCCCCGTCTCGGAACTTGGTCATCGTTTTTGGTAGTAAATCACGTTGCGCTAAAATATCGGAATCAAGACGGACAACTCGGGCATTCGGCAGTTTCTGCTGAATACAGTCTTCAGCTTTCTGACTGCCGTAGCCAACCGAAATGAAAGTATCAGCGGGATTATCCAACATGATCTTTTCAGACGTTGTTGAATAGTCACAGTAGTGGCAACGCAGTTTCGTGCTGCGCGCATGCAGCGTCATACTGATACTGCAGTGTGGACACTGAACAGCTTTTTTCGTCTCGAGGGAAAATAAGTAGTAGGCGTAGCCCCTACGGTTTACCAGCACAATCGACTGACGGCCTTGCTCGAGATTATCTCGAAGCGCTTTGACGATGCTTTCATCGATCGGAATCTCAGAATTATCTTCCCCAAGAACATCGCCTTTTTTAAAGGATGGCTGTTTCGACTGATCGGCGCCAACAGTCGACTTGAATGGTTTCAATGCCGAAATCACTTCTATCTCCGGCAGCGGTCTACCAGTCGCGCGCTCTGGCAATTCTAAAAGCCGGTACCGCCCGGAAAGCGCATTATTGTAGCTTTCCATCGAAGGCGTCGCACTTCCTAGGACCACGCTAGCTTTTTCCATGCGCCCACGCAGAACCGCAACATCTCGTCCATTATAGGTAAGCCCCGTCGACTGTTTGTAACTGCCGTCATGTTCTTCATCGACTAGGATAAGTTTCAAATGCTGAAACGGCGCAAAAACAGCTGACCTTGGTCCAATCAGAACGACCGCATCCCCTGAACGCACTCGAGAAAGTTGATCCCAACGGTCGGTATCTGACATCGCTGAATGGACAACGGCAACCTTGCCAGGAAATCTTTTTTCAAACACTCTCGTCATCTGAGGAGTCAGTGAAATCTCTGGCACCATGACGAGCGCTTGTCCTTTGCCGTCACTGTGAAGAAGTGCAGACTGAATCAACCTGATATAGACTTCCGTCTTTCCAGATCCAGTTACCCCGTGCAAAAGAAAGACATGCTCCGGCACAGCCGGTGCGATACCGTCTTTAATAACGGTATCGATGACGTCCTTCTGCTTCTCGGTCAAGCGAACTTCGCGTGCCTCGGACTGCACTTCGCCAGTTCCGCTGATAAAAACATTCGGATCATAGCCACTGACTGCACGAGCTTTTACCGTCGTGCCTTTAGATTTACCGAGATAACCAGACCGCACGAGGCTTCTTAGATCAATGCTGTCGTAAAGCTCAGGCTGCTCTTCTCTTAGCTTTTTAACTTTTCTCCTGACCGTCATCGCGACCAGTTCTGTTTTCTTTTTGCCGAATACGGCTAAAAGCATCTGCCCAGCCCGACTATCCGCGTCTGAGCGTTCGAGCGCACCAGTTTCGGAGAGCTCATAAACTTCTTTCACCACTTTGGTCGAACTTGCCGGCAGCATGGTGCGTAAGACTTCACCAATCGGGTGCATATAATAAGAACTGATCCAGCGGGCGATTTCGATGAGGACAGGACTATAGACCGGGGCACTATCTATAACTGAATGAACCGGCTTCAAAGCGTAGGTCGAAGTTCCGGGAGCGTGGGCGGCTCCAAGGGAGACCCCAACGATCTTGCGCGGGCCAAAAGGGACCAATACTCTTGTCCCCGGAGCGATCTCCGAATCAAAAGTATAAGTGAAGGTCTGAGCAAGGGGCGTTGGTACCGCCACTTCGATTTCGACCGGACCACTCAACTAATGTCTCCAAAAAATAAGTAATATTGAAAAGTTATGCGCCCAACAGCCCCGCCCCTATGCAATGGCAAATAACCGGGCTAAACTGCTTCTCTCGCGTGCATCTGCTTTTACAGGCAGAGCCCCGGATCAGCAAGCGGCCTATGAGCAACTGATTCATTCTACATCAGTAATATTGCTTGCTCCCGGCATATGAATAGGGTATTTTTCACGGCTCTTGAAGGGTTAGGAGCCTTTGGCGCCAATATTACTGAACTTTTTAGTCGTTCAGGGATGCAGGCTCTAAACCGAGATTCGGTCGGACACAGCTCTTCAAGTTTTATTTGGTCTATCGTTTTAACTGTTTAATTTTTTGTTACCAGCCGGGAGGCGCAATGGCTTCTTCAACAGCACTAAAAAAGAAGAGACGAAGATTCATGCTACGCAGAAAGCGTACGCTTGATCCAACTATCGTCATTGATTTCAAAAAACCGGATACTTTGAAGCGCTTCATCACTGAACGCGGCAAGATCATCCCACGTCGGATTTCTGGCGCGACTTCTGAGCAACAAAGAGAAATCACTGTTGCGATCAAGCGGGCTCGTTACCTTTCTCTGCTACCAACTTCAGTCTCACACAGACCAGAGCGTGGATTCGCAGGCGAAATGTCAGCCGTCAATGCTGGTCTATATCAGCGTGACAACCGTTTTGGTGGTGGCGATCGTCGTCCTCAACAAAATGAAGGCCGCGAAAACAGAGACAGAGATGACTCTGGTGACGATTCAGACGGAGTGGACTAATCTATGTCAAGGAAATGCCCTACTGGTAAAGGTATTCAAGTTGGACACCGCGTGTCCCACTCGAACGTTAAAACGAACCACCGCTTTTTGCCTAACTTGCAAACTAAACGTTTCTGGTCAGACACAAAGAAGAAGTTTGTCTCTTTGCGCCTAAGCACCGCTGCTATCCGCACAATCGACAAAATCGGTCTCGACACGTTCTTGCGTAAATTCGGCATCAAAGCTTAAACTGAAGGATATAATCATGGGTAACGGCGACAATCGTAGATCTAGAAAAGTTCTTCAGAGAAAAGCTTGGAGACGCAAGAAACTTCGTCTTCGCAAGAAGATCGAAGAAGGCAAGAAGCCTGTAAGCAAGAAATAATAGACCTTACTAGTTATATCAATAGACCCGGATCACTTCGGGTCTATTTTTTTTATTCATCCCGTACAGTCCATCATTCTGTTTTCGCATGAATTCGTCAAAAAATCTTACAAACCGCATAACAAAAGACAGTGAAGTCCTAGTTTTTGTCAATAAAATCAGTGCAACCTTGCGGGAATGGGAATTGAATTACACCCCGTCGTGAGTCAAACTCACGTTCGTCAACCCTTCCCATAGGATCTAAATTAATGAAACACCTACTTGCCTCTTTCCTCACCCTAGCTGCGTTACCAGGATGCCAGGTAACGCCTGCTACTAGTGAAACCTCAGAATCATCACTCGACACGAAGTATATAGATACCGTCATCAGCGGTTCAGATAGTTCTGTTGCCGGTATCATGTTTTCTGCATTGAAAGAATTTTCAGAAACAACTGAAGGTGGAACATTAGTCATGTTCGGCCCGCGCGACGAAGACGCTACTGAATTATCCTTGATCGTAGGTACCGATGAAATTCATTGCCAACGTTACATAATTAATGCCGGGCTGGAGTACTCTTGCCAAATGAGCGAAAGCTTCAATGCAGAGAGTGATAGCAGGACTTCACTACACGCCTACTTTATTTCTGCAATGACAGCGTTTTCTGAAATCACCGACAAAACAGGCTATAACTCCATCTATTTTCTAGAGAATGACCACGATGCGACTGAATTTTCTGTAAGTTCTACCGGAGAAAAGCTTGCTTGCAGCCGCTACCTTATCAACGCTACAGAATCGTATAGCTGCAACTACAGTAAGCGATAATCACGCATCACCAGCCGGATATGGAGCATCGAATGAGTTACCTTCTACGGCTTCCATCAGCCGATGGCTGCGACACAACGAAACACCAAATCGACGTTAAAGAAGACGTTCAAGACAAAGTAAAAACAAACCTCGCAAGTATGTGCGGCGGCACTATCACCGATATAGCAGTCCATCACAGCTGCGGCAGCGGCAATTCCGAGCTAATCACTATCGCCATCGCCCAAGATTTTGGCTCATCCGGCAACGTCCTTAAGATTGAAATGCCCTGCATCAATTAATTCTATCCGGTGACGCCGAACCGTTTCACCTATTTTCGAACCAGTTATCGGTTAGGAAGAAAAGCAAAGCACTTCGATGGCGCATCTGGAACATGGTCTCTACTGCAACTAAAAACCACCGCCGATCCTTGCACCGCTCCATCGCTACCATCAGTCGCTAGACCAAGCGCGACCAGAGTGTCATGGACTATGACGTTTGCCTCCATTGATTGCATTGGATACTCTTGATTCAGAATTTTAAATACGCATAGTGTTTCCCAAGTTGATCTTTAAAAAAGTGACCCGATGAATCAGGTCATTCACCATGAACGCCTGGTGAAACCGTTTTGCGGCTCATCCGGAGCTACTTATTTTCACTGTTCACATGCCCTGCGTTTGCAGTTGGCTAAGTGTCCAGTTTCCCGAGACATTTTAACTAAAGTCCGGAGATTGCTATAGTTTCTTTAGTCTTGTTTAAAATTATTATTGATATTTTAACAATTATAGACTATCATTCGATCTCGGTTACCAGTCCCCCCTTTTAGCTTTGTAATAACAACCCTTCGTTCGGGAGAGGAAGATGAGATCTTTAACGTCTCGTGTCGCTTTTGTTGCGCCCATTTTCGGTCTATTGGCCATCGGTGCCCTCAGTGGCTGTCACAAATCAAAGGGAACGGGTTCAAGTGGAACCACTCCTGAAACAACAGAGCAATCAGAATCTTCTGAGGAATCTGTGCAGTCAAAACCTGGCAAGGTCGTTGTACCTTCAGGTCAATTGACCGTTTCAAAGAACGATAACAGCCGTATCGATCTCCCGGCAGGTCAGTACATCGTTGTCGATCTAGTCAATGGTGTTCAGTACATCTCAATTGAAGGTGTTATTGATCACGCATCGTTCACTAACGTTGTGACCTCGGCTCGCAGCCGTTCGACAACTGACGCAGAATTCCAGTCTCGTCTCGCAAAGCCCCTCAAAGACTCCGTAGCTAAGATCTCCGACACTGTCGGCGGCCTAAGCAACATCAAAGTCATGAGTAAATACGGCTTTTTTACTGCACAAATGAAACTTGATAACTACGACCGTCTAGCTAGCGTTGAAAAACTGCCAGTAGATATCGTTATCAACCCAGTTGTTGTTACTCCTCTTAACGAAGGTAACGCTCGCAAGGTTGATCTTCCTCTCAAAACTTCTGGCGACGCTAGAGCGACTACAGACGCATTCAGCGGTCTAAAGCGCATGGGCGTTCCTGAGTTTCTCGATCTCGTTAAAGCTGACATCACCGCTGTTCCAGACGGCGCGAACGTCAACATCGGTATCGCTGATACAGGGATCACTCACAATCACCCATCATTCGAAGACGCTGCGAAAAACAGCCGCGTGAAGTACATGAAAGACTTCACTGGCGAGGGTCGTATCTACTTCAACCCATCTGCGAAGTTTGACGTTGTCGCTTCAACTGATAATCCAGCTGAGCTTGCTATCACAGCTCAGATCATTGCACCAGTTGCCGGCGCAGCCACTAAGCCAACTGCTGACAAATTTGTTGAAGACACTTTCACAGCTCTCGTCAGTGACGAACTTAAAGCTATCCTCACTGCTCCTAATTCAGGCGCGAAATTAGGCGTAGTTCTAGAGAAACAATTCGAAACAGCAGACGAGAAAGTCGACATCAACCTCAACGGTAAAACTGATGACGTCATGTTTGCAATCATTGTTAACTCTGGTGATTCACACAAGATCTACCTTGATTCAACTGGCGAACTCGACTTCCGTAAATCAATCGCTCTTTCAGCATTCAACACTTCAGGCGACACGCTGAAACTTGGTCTGGAAAAAATTGGTTTTGATATCGAAGCAGCAACTCTTAAAAACACTGCTGGCGAAGACGTCGCTGTTCTTGGCGCATCAATCGTCGGTTACGACCCGGGTAACCACGGAACACACGTAACAGGTATCATCGGCGGCAGAAAAACTCTTTCTAACGACGCTGAAACTACCCTTGCTCGTGGTGCAGCACCAAACGCTCCACTCATGGTCAACCGCGTTTGCGCAAACAACGGCGGCTGTATCTCTACCGAAGCAGTCATCGACTTGTCTGAGAACGGCGCAGACGTTGTTAACATGTCTCTTGGCGGTCTTAGCCCATTCAATGACGGTTACGGCGTAGCTGAAATCATCATCGACCGTTTGGTTGAAACCAATAACACTGTATTCGTTATATCTGCTGGTAACAGCGGTCCAGGCATCAACACTGTCGGTAGCCCCTCAACTGCGCGTCACTCAATCAGCGTTGGTGCAGCAGCATCGCGTTCAATGATCGAGCGTCAGTACCAATGGCCAGCAACTGGCAAACTTGGTCCAGCAGATGTCGCTTCTAAAACAGCTGATGATGACTTCATGCTTTTCTTCAGCTCAAGAGGCCCAACAGCAGCTGGCGGTTTCAAACCGAACATCGCAGCTCCTGGTACCGAACTCAGTGCAGTTCAACTTAACACTGCAATGGGTGCACGTTCTGGTCTAGACGTTTACTGGGGAACCTCAATGTCTGCTCCTGCAGCATCTGGCGCGATTGCTCTCCTTATCGATGCAGCAAAACGTTACAACATTGAACACCCAGAAGCGAAACTACCAACTGATGCATTGACTATCCGTAAGGTCATCATCTCTAGTGCAAAACCATTCGACGCTAAAACATTCGACCCAGCGACGGGCGAATACACGAACGGTCAGTACACTTGGATCGACCAAGGTACAGGCATGATCAATCTTCCACGCGCTTGGCTCGCACTTAAAGCTGAACGTGACAGCGCCCTTCCAAGCTCTGTTTACGCAGTTAAAGACAGCGTTCGTGAAGACATCAACGTTGACTACCAAATCCGCGTTCTTCGACAGAACCCGAACGGCATCAACTACAATGGTTCAATCGCTCTACCAGCTGACATGATGGCAATCACAGGCCCACGTTTCGGTACTGGTGTTTGGTTGGCAGCTGACAGCAGCGAAAGCCTAGTTAAAGTCCAAATCGCACGAAGGTTGCCACACAGTGCAACTCTCCGTACCGATGCAAACGATCTGAAACGCCTACTCGTAACTTCAAAAGACGAGTTCGCAATCAAGACTGTGATCTACGGTTCTAACAAGAACTGGTTGACTGCAGGATCACTCAACCAACTTGATTGTGCAAACTCGCCAGCAAGTCAATTGACTGTTGTTGGCGAAGGCGCAGTTGATAACTTCTCAGATCCAGTTAACCGCAGTGTTGCAACTAACGACAGTACTCTTATGGTTTGCATTGACCGCGCGACTTTAGCAGCTCTTCCAGCTGGTGATCACGGCGCTCTTGTTAAACTATACAGAAAAGACGGAGAGAGAGTTGAATCTAACCCAGCTCTTATCGTTCCTGTTTATGTAACGGTTCCGCATAAGACCTTAGCTGGAAACGCTGGTTACAAAGTCGAAGCTTCTGTTCAATCTTTCGGAGTATCCAGAAACTACGTAAACATCCCAGCGGGTGTAAACTTGGTTACTGTTTCATTGGAAGTTCCAGCAGCGCAAGTAAACGGTAACACAGTGTCTGGCTGTCAGGGCGTTAGACTCTACGCATACGAAGCCGGAAATACGTCTTTGCCTGCGGAGATCGCCGGTCCTAAGTCAATCGCTGCTAACTGCGACGAAACTGGTAAAGCAACTCCAGGAACAAGAATCGTTACCTATTCTCGTTCAAACCCAACTCCAGGCATCTGGAACCTCCACGTATTCGGTCGTTACCAGTTCCCACAAGGGGATTTCAAATTGACTGTTGAATACGCAAAAGTGAAGTCTTCTGTTGAGAAGATCACCGGAGCTCCAGAAGCACTGAACGGTAGCCTTGAATTCGAAGTCCTCGACGCTTCATTCGACGCGGAACCAGCTGCAGATCAGACTACGTTCGCACTCAAAGGCTTGAGCCAAACTGTGAAATCAGCTGTTGCAGTTGACGATCAAGTTGCGGTTCCAGACGCTGACGGCGCAACATTCCGTAAATTCGACGAAGACGTAGTTTCAGCTACTATTAAAACAGACGGTTCACCAGGCAACGACATCGACCTCTATGTCCTTGAATGTAAAACTGAGAACATGGCAGACTGTAGCGCCATCGGTGCAGGTACCGGCGCAACTGACGTCGAAGCAGTAACGTTCACTCCTGATGACGCAAAGTTTTACGTAGCTCTCGTCCTTGGTTACTCAATCGATCAAGGTGATGGTTCTTTCAATCTGACAGAAACCAGAAAGCTAAAAACCACTGAGTCAGGAACAGTAGCCGTTTCAACTATCGAGCCAGGTAAATATAAAATTGACCATAGCTTCGATCTTGCTGGATCTGCTCTTCTTAAGAATGCGCTTTTCCTAAGTGGTAAGTACTCAGCAATCGGTGATCTCACAATCAAAACCGAAGCTGGATCAACCATGGTAGCGATCCCAGTTGAAGTACAAGCAGCAGTAGCTCCGTAATTCGATCGGTAACAAAAAGTTTAAGCAGCGGCGCAAGCCGCTGCTTTTTTTTTGCTTAACTGCTCGCTGCTTTCTAATATCTGACCACAATATTTATCCACCGCTAATCCACAAATTATCCACAACCAGATTTCCCTAGTATCAGCTGTTCAGCGTGATACTCTCGCATACAAATATCAATAGAATCTGGCAGATATGAAGAAGAATCACATCATCTCCATCATCACTGCGACTTCCCATTTGCACGGGACGGCATCGCTGCTGAAACAACACCAAATGTTGAAGCAGTAGCGATAGCAGACTTGCGACTCAAAAGTTTGATGCAAGCAAGAGTCAATGGCACAGTACTTAACCTTAAAGACCGTCGTCACGATCTCTATTCAATCGTTTGGCACAACAAAGACTAAGCGTCTCAATTAGGAGTTCGTATGCAAGTAAAGTACTCTTGCCATGGCATTCAAAAAGCCCTTCTTTTCCTTCTTCTTATAACCGGTATCAATGTGGAGACCTCTGCAATGGCTGCTAACTGGAAGCAAATCGACAAACTTATCGATGAACAAAAACTCAAAGAAGCAGAGAAAGCCGTCGTAAAAATTTTTGACCAAGCTAAAAATAAAGATTCCAGGGATTGGGCCAGGAGTCTTATCAAGCTCACAAAAATCCGGATTGGACTAAATTCGTACGAGACGGCAGTCAAAGAACTTAAAAGTGCGGAATGGCCAAAATCGAGTCCCGATAGAACCCTAGTCGAACTCTACTATGCGCAAGCTCTTTTCGCCTACCTGCAAGAATACTCTTGGGAAATTAGACAACGAGAAAGAACAGTAACGAGTGATGTTGTTGATCTAAAAGCTTGGACAGTCGAACAAATATACGAAGAAGCTCTCAGAACATACGGAAGCATTTGGTCCCAGCGGTCGAAAGTCGAAACTTTAAACATCGAGTCCTATAAAGACTTCCTCACACCAAACAACTTCCCGAAACAGATAAGATCGACCCTAAGAGACCTAATCACCTATAAAACCGTTGAAGCATTGCAAAATACTGCGTTCTGGCGCACCGAAGACTCCGCACAAATATACAGGTTGAATCTAGAACAGCTCTTAAACGGCAACAGCGGACTGACGGACGACAGCGCCTTCAAAAATCTAAAGAATCATCCCATTCAAATCATTACCTTCCTGCTCAGCGAGCTAAAAGCTTGGCATCAAAAGAAGAATCAACATGAAGCCGCTCTCGAGGCAGGCCTTTCTCTACATGTCGCGCTCCATCAGCTCTTTAACGAACCGCAGGACCGTAAAAAAATCAGAACCAGCCTTGCGACTTATATCGAGGACAGCAAAAAAAATCCTTGGACAGCTCGCGCCCTCGGTGAATTAGCAAACTTAATGCAAGAGCAAGGTGAATTGATAGAAGCGCATAAACTCGCTAAAGATTGCATGCGAGACTTTCCGGCTGAGCAGGCAAAAAAATGCGCCTATTTAGTCAGATATATTGAACAGCCAGACCTTCGTATCATCAGCATGCGAAACGATGGGTTAAATAAACGCTCCGTGTTGGTTGAACATAAAAACTTAAAAGACGTCTATTTCCGTGCATATAAGATTAGCCTTAGTGATTTTCTAACTAAATCCAAAGAACAAATCGTTCCGTCTTATACTCAACATCAAGACATGCTAAAGACGAAGGCAGATTTTTCTTGGACGCAGCCCCTTCCTGCGACGCCCGACTTTCGCACACACCGAACTTTCGTCATTCCGCCATTCAAAGAAAAAGGATTCTACGTCATCATTGCCTCGGGAGCTGCCAATTTCAGACAAGACAATAACGTGATCGTTAGTACAACATTAAATGTCTCCGATTTAGTCACCATCATTGATTCAAATATTCAAAATCACACGATCACAGTCGTTGACGGTAACAGCGGCGAAAAGGTTAAAGACGCCGAAGTTAAACTCTACCGCTACGAATACGGAAAAAACCATAAGTTATTGGTCAGCCAAAAGACAGACGCCAACGGTGAGATTACTTACCTTTCTGATCTTGGAAAAGCCTTCTTCGTTCTAGTGAAAAAAGATGGTGACATCACTGTCGACGAAAATTCAATCTACTCATACGGCTCTCAGCTCAACGAAAAGCGCAGTGAAACCCTGATCTACTCGGATAGGCAAACCTACCGACCAAAGCAAAAAATAAAATGGAAATTGATCGCCTACACAAATACGAACGGCATGGGTGATTTTCAGATCGAAAAAAGGAAAACAATCGAAGTTTATCTCAGGGACACCAATCGGAAAGAGCTCGCTAAGATCATAGTTCAAACAAATGATTTTGGTTCCGCATCCGGAGAATTTGACATTCCAGAAGGGTCGTTGCTCGGTAGTTGGCATATCGCAACCAACAACGGCCACAATGATCGATGGATTAATGTCGAAGAATATAAACGACCCACTTTCGAGATCAGTTTCCAAGAACAATCATCTGACATAGAACTCAATAAAAAAGCAGTCATCCAAGCCAATGCCAAATATCTATTCGGAAGTCCTGTCAGTAAGGGAAAGGTCGTCTACCGCATTTCAAGAGCCCCACTTTACGCAAGGCTCTGGGGACAATTTCTTTCTCCGGTACTAGTAACTAGTGGTGAAGTTGCCCTCAAAAAAGACGGGTCTTTCGCTATCGAATTTACCCCGGAAGCAAAAAAAGCCGTAACAGCGATTGATCGCGCTAAACGGTTCACCTACGAAATTAAAGTGGACTTGACCGATAGTGGAGGTGAGACGCGTTCGGAAACAAAGAGGTTTATTGGCGGCTATGCTCTTTTAGAAATCGCAAGTCCGGAAACTCTAGTCTGTAGTGCCGGCAAGGACTGCGTTATCGAAGCAGTCCTGAAAAATCTCAACCGGATACCCCAGGAAGGCAAAAGCGAGATCAAAGTCGTGAGTTTGATTAGCCCGAAAGATACCCTTTCTCAATCTGAGCTTCCAAAAGACGATAGTGAGATTGAAGAAGAATATGATCAAACCTTCAAGACACCAGGAGACAAACTTCGAACGCGATGGGATAGCACATACAATATTCCTTCCTACCTTCGATCTTGGCAGGAAGGAAACACCATCACAACTAAAAATCTTCAGCATAATAAAGAAGGAAAAGCTAATTTCTCCCTGACAAACCTTCCGGCTGGCGCTTACAAAATTAACTATAGTGGCAAAGATCGACACGGTAACGAGTTCAGTAGTTCAAGCTACGTTATGGCTGTCGCATCAAAGTCGGACTTGAAGATCCCGCTGCTTCTTGAGTTTAACGCAAATGAACAGAAGGCTGGTGGCGAAGTTCAAATAGTTGCGCATACTGGCTTTGGCGCCAAAGGAGCGACGTTAAAAATATTTCATAGTGGCAAAGTCATTCGTAAAATAAGTGTCACGCCTGGCGTTAACATCATCGATCTCCCGATAACCGCAGACATGCGTGGCGGTATAGCGGCAACCTTGGATGTTATTTATGACTTTCAGTATTACAGCGCGAAATCGATGCTTTTTGTTCCTTGGGACAATAAAGAAGTCGAGGTATCTTTTTCTAGTCTAAGAGAACAGATGACCCCCGGTATGGAAGAAACCTTCACAATAAAAGTAAAGGGTAGTAACGCTAAAGACCGTGCAGCTGAAATTCTAACTTTTATGTATGACAAAAGTCTCGATCTCTTCGGACCGTACAATGTCACCGCGCCGATATTTTTGTTTCCACAGACACTAGAAACACCTAGGCCGCATATCAACCTGATGGCGAGGTCTGGAGGTCAGATCGCTAGTGCAGGGTTCAGCTTACAAACTAATTTTCCATTCTATGCCAGCGACATACTTGTCGATATTGACGACTACGGTATCGGTGGTGCAGGACTCAGGAGGAAATCTAGACCATATAGTTTGAGTGAGTCTGTCATCGCTAGGCCAATGGCTGCCCCGACAGAAGCGCAGGCTGACGGCGCCAGGAGCCAAGAGAGCACAGTCGAGGAGGTTGTCAGCAGTGCGGCAAAATCCCACACAAAACCACCGACTGAGACACCCCAATTACGTGAGAATTTCAATGAAACAGCGCTCTTTGTACCGCACCTAGTAACTGATGACAACGGCACAGCATCGGTAACATTCAAACTTCCTGATTCGTTAACAACCTGGCACGTCTGGGCTGTTGCATTGATGAAAGACTTTTCATCAGGGGTCGCGCACAAAGAAGTTCAAACTGCCAAGGACTTAATGGTCCGACTGTATACGCCGAGACTTTTCCGTGAAGGCGATAAGGTTGCAATTCAGGTAGTTGTCAACAATACGTCAGAAAAATCTCTTTCCGGTCTTGTGAGTGTTCGTTTGACAGATTCTAACGACAAAGATATTGGAAAACTTTTCGGCCTGAAACTCAGTGAAGCAAATTTTTCCATTAATGCAAAGGAGTCGTCAGCGGTTACTGTTGAGCTCGAGATTCCACCCGGCATCGGCAACGTCAACCTTTCATCAATCGCAAGCTCTGGCAACATCTCTGACGGCGAGGAACGATCGATCCCGGTCCTTCCAGGCCGGATGCATTTAGTTCAAAGTCGGTTCATCGCGCTAAAAGATAATCAGCCAAAAAAGTTGCAATTCCCGGATCTTTTGGCAAATAATGACCCTAGCCTGATCAATGAAAAATTGGCGGTCACGATCGATGGTCAACTTTTCTTTTCCACCCTGAAATCGTTGCCCTACTTAGTTGAATATCCGTACGAGTGCACAGAGCAGACTCTCAACCGCTTCCTAGCGGCCGGAATTATGGCGTCTCTTTTCAACAAGAATCCCAATCTGGCAAAAGCCGCTGCAACGATGTCTCAACGCGATACCCAGTACGAGCCGTGGACCAAAGATGATCCAAATAAAAGAATGCTCCTTGAGGAGACTCCCTGGCTCGCTCAATCTTCTGGCGACTCCCAAAACAACGGCCACGAACTGATCAATCTTTTGCAAAAGCAGACTGCTGAGAGCATGCGCGCTTTAGCATTCGCTAAACTCAAAAAGTATCAAACAACAAACGGTGGGTTTCCTTGGTTTCCAGGAGGCGAACCATCACCTTATATGACACTCTATCTAATGAACGGTTTCGCGAAAGCCGAAGAGTTTGATATCCCGGTGCCGCAAGACGTTATCGCAAAAGGTTGGGCATACTTGGGTGCGCACCGTAAAAAACTGTGGACTAAGCCGGCAGAGGCTGACATCGAATACCTGACGTTTTTTCTTTACACCGCCTCATCGTTTAAAGATCAAGCGATGGTGTCAAAAGTCTTCAGCGACAAAGACCGCAATGAAATGTTGAACTTTTCATTCAAAAGCTGGAAAACGCAGTCACCTTATTCAAAGCTGATGCTTAGTCTCACTCTGCACCGCTCTAAGCGGGTAACCGACGCGAAGCTTGTTTTAGACAGCATCCTCGATAGCGCGATCAACGACGAGGCTACTGGCACTCATTGGACTCCTGAAGATCGTTCGTGGCTCTGGTACAACGACACAATTGAGACCCATGCCTTTGCCTTGAGAGCTTTAACGGAAATGCGTCCGAAGGATCCAATCGCGTCCGGATTGGTGCACTGGCTCTTTATGAATAAGAAACTGAACCAATGGAAGAGCACGAAAGCGACCTCCGAAGTTATTTATTCTTTAGCAAAATGGATGGGCCGTGAAGGCACACTCCTAAAGAAAGAGGAAGTTAGCGTCCAAATCGGACCGATAAAAGAGAGCATTTTGTTCAGTGACGACAAGTACGAAGGCAGAAAGTTCGTCCAAGTAGAGGCGTCTAAAATAGTGCCCGAAATGGCTAATATTTCACTGCAAAAGCAAAGCGGAGCGCTGATGTTCGCCAATGCGGCCTGGCATTATTCGACAGAGAAACTTCCGACAACAAGCAGCGGCGATTTTTTCAAAATCGAGCGTTCATATTTTAGGAGGCAGGCAGCCGGTAACGAGATGACTTTAACGCCGCTCAAGCAAGGCCAAGCGGTACAGGTCGGTGACGAGATCGAAGTTCAGATTTCTGTGAAAAGTAAACACCAGGCGGAGTACATACACCTACGTGACCCTCGTCCTGCTGGATTTGAACCAGATGCCGTCACCTCCGGTCACAAGTGGGACCTTGGTCTCTACTGGTACGAAGAAGTTCGCGACAACGGCACGAATTTCTTTTTCGAACATATTCCTGTTGGCGAATACACCTTTCGCTACAGGATTCGCGCCGCCAACGCGGGCGTGTTTCGCTCGATGCCCGCAGAGATTCAGTCCATGTACGCTCCGGAATTCAATGGCTTTAGTGCCGGTGCAACGATCGAGGTCAAGCGCTAGGTTAGGGTGTAGGGCTGGGCAAAGTGCCTGTATGTTGTGCCCTACACTTTGCCCCCTTTTTTGCGATTTTTGGAGCTATTAAACTCTCAAAGTGATCGTTATTTCGGCACGGTAGTTGCTATTTCTTTTGTTGAGCTCACAGACCTTTTCACCTCCGAACTCGTCACAGACCGCTCCGGACATCCAGAAAAGATGAAGGTTGGACCTTTTAAGAATCTTATATCGAAGCAGAAAGCACAGCTTGTCGGCAGTCTATCAGCTATGTTTCTCGGGGCTCTTGTTATCTTTGCTTGGTTTACGGAATCTCAGTCTCTGGTCGAACTTGAGACTGGCGTAGCTCCCGTTCACTTTAATTCTGCCCTGTCTTTTCTCTGTCTCGGCATGGCGTTCTTATTCATTGAGAAGACAATATTTTCGCGCGTCGTTAGCACGATCGTTCTCATAGTTTGCTCCCTCACGCTCGTCTCCTACTTTTCCGGCACCAACCTTGGCATCGACGAGCTATTTATTAACCGTCCAATTGGCAGTCCGAAAGTTTTTCCAAGTCGGATGGCAGCAAATACGGCTATTTGTTTTGTCCTAACAGCTGCCTCGCTAATTTTCGGCGCTGGATCCCATAGGAAAATCAGTTCCGTACTTTGCGCCATTGTCGCCGGAACATCTGCAATATTCGGCCTTGTAGCCCAATTAGGTTATTCGCAGTCGTACCTTGGCAATTACGGCTGGAAAGAAATGATCAGCATCGCACTCGCAACTTCAATCGGTAACCTCCTTCTAAGCGGCGGCATCTGCGCTTACTTTTGGCGAGATACGCGCTCCAGAGGTGAAATCATTCCTGTTTGGTCGAGCTTTCTAATCTTTGCCCTGGGTACTGTCTTTACACTTCTTTCCTACCAAGGAGCGATCTACGGTGAAAAGGAGTCCACGCGCGAGTTTACGGAAAGTGCGGCCAATCACTTTCGAGATTTAATGGAAACAAGAATCATGTTGAGAGGACGTGTCTTGGAACGTGCCACCGAGTATCTGTCTTCCGAAGTCGGGGTGCCGGTAGACTTTCTCTACAACGATGCGTCTGAACGACTAGATGAACTTCCGGGTTTCGAAGCCATTGGCAAGACCGACGAAAATGGCAACATCGTACTCATAAAGAAAAAATCTACAATCACCTATACCCATATTAGTGAAATCAAAGAAATCGCCGAAACGGTTGAAAAAACGGGGGCGAAAGTATCAGAGGGAAATCCGTTTCACCTGAGCAACACGTTCACGATCGGTGACGATAAACCTGCCTTCGCAATGGTCGTCGCCGCCTATCGCAAGAAGACAACGTTTGATGGCGTTGTCTTCGCAATATTCGATGTCAGCAAGCTTTTCAATGCGATTGCAAACAAAGAGCGTGTTCTTCCGGATTTTAACTTCGCTGTTTTTGATGAAGGAAAATTTCTATACTCGCGGGATGGCAAAACAGACATCGACGTCCATGACATCGTAGCATACCGCTCCGTTGAGCATGGCTATCAAAACTGGACTTTAAACGTCATGCCTAGCAACAAGATGCTTTCGAAGAACCAAAGTATCCTAGCTCGGCAAGTCTTAGCTGTTGGTATCCTGGTGAGTTTGTTGCTTTCGATAATGGTCTTTCTCGTTAGACTAACGAGTTTAAAGAGTAGAGATGCAATGAATCTCTCAAACAGTCTGCAAGCTGTTCTTGATGGTTCGACTCGAGTTTCTATAATCGCTACCGACCTACACGGCAAAATCACGATCTTTAATTCAGGCGCGGAGAAAATGCTTGGCTACACCAGTAGCGATGTCGTCGATAGAAAATCAGCTCTGGATTTCCATGTTCCGGAAGAATTGAAGAACCATAGTGAAGAGATTTTCGCTCGGGCTCAAAAGGAAACAACAACTTTCGGCGCTCTTACCGAAGTCGCTCGTCATGGTGCTTATGAAGAACGACAGTGGCTCTACGTCAGAAAAGACGGTAGCCGCCTTCCTGTGAGTCTCATTATTACTCCCATCAAAGAAGAAGGAAAAATAGTTGGTTTCCTTGAAATCGCTATTGATGTTACCGAATCTGAACGCCGGCTGCACGAGTTCGCTAAAAAGCTTGAAAAAACCAACCAGGAACTTGAAGAGTTCAGCTATGTCGCCTCCCATGACTTGAAGGAACCAGTTCGCAACCTCATTTCATACAGCAAATTACTTGAGGATGACCTTGGCGGCGATTTACCAAAAGATGCTGCCGATGATCTTAGATTCATAACTGATGCTGCCCGACGTATGGAGACACTCGTCAACGACCTCTTGCATCTTTCCCGAGCCGGACGCGGAGCTATGAAAGTCATCGATATTGATCTTGATCAAGTTATCGAAAATGTCTTAGAAGATATGGCAGTACACATCACCGAAACAGGCGCTCAGATAACTCATGACAAAAGCGACATAAATCTCAAAGCCGATAAAACTCTCCTCGGCCAACTTTTCTCTAACCTCATCAGCAACGCAATCAAGTTTGTGAAAAAGGATGCTACACCAATCATCCAGATCAAAACGTCAAAGAATGCCGACAAACTGACGATCGAAGTTATTGATAACGGTATCGGCATGAAGAACGAATATTTAGCTCAGATATTTTTGCCATTCAAAAGGCTGCATGGCATGAACCAATATGAAGGTACCGGTATTGGACTTTCCATTTGCAAAAGAATCATCGAACGGCATAACGGCACTATTGCAGTAACGTCGCAACTAGATGTCGGATCAAGTTTTTCTATTACCTTACCATTGACATAAAAAGAGAGAGCCATTTTGAAAGACGCCGTCGTGCTTTTAGTCGAAGATAACCCTGCCGAACAAAATCTCGCGCGCAGGTCCTTTCAGCGCGGGCATATTGACGCGGATTTACGCATTGTTTCCGATGGAGAAGAGGCACTAGACTACCTATTTAGGCGAGGAAAATTCGCCAACGCCCTGAATAGCCCTAAGCCTGATCTTATCTTGCTAGATTTAAATATCCCTAAGATCGACGGAAAACAGGTTTTAAAGTCTATAAAAGATGACAAGCGCCTGGCCATTATCCCTGTTATTGTCTTAACTACGTCAAAGAAAGAAGAAGACATCGTTAGAACTTACGAGCTAGGATGCAACTCATTTTTGATTAAGCCGGTCGAAGTTGACGAGTTTATTAAAACACTCCGTGAATTGGGATCGTACTGGTTGAAACTCGTCGTGTTGCCACCCAAGGAAGACTGAGCATGGACCGAAAAATAGAACTTTTAGTGGTCGACGACAACCCAGCTGACTTCCATTTGATTCGCCGTAAAGTTTTGAAAGCTCTTTCCCATAAATGGGATATCTCCCTAGACCACGCAGAAGATTTCGAGGAATGCCTTAAGGCCCTCAAAAAAAAAACATATCACTGCATCATTCTTGATTACATGCTAGGTGCCGAAAACGGCATATCACTTCTTAAAAAAATAAAACCCATTGCCAATGAAACACCAGTGATTTTTTTGACAGGAGAAGGTGATGAAAGCGTTGCAGTATCTGCGCTCAAAGCGGGTGCGTCAGACTACTTAGTTAAGTCTGACACAACATCTGAATCCGTTGGCATAGCCGTCATCAATGCGATCAGAAATAGTGAGCTGCAAAAGAAGCTCAACGATAAACAGCGCGAACTAGAAGATTTTGCCTACACCGCAGCACACGATATTAAGTCACCATTAGCGACGATCAACCAGTTGTCACAGCTACTAAAATTGCGGGCTGAAGATCTTAAAGATGGGGAGATTAGCAAATATTCAGATTCACTGATTGGGGTGTCTAGAAATATCATCGATTTCGTCAACGAGCTGCTTAACTATGCAAAGTCTGGCCGCCTAGAGCGAGCCCTTGAAGATGTAAAAATTTCTACAGCAGTAGAAAAAGCGTTAGATAACCTGCGAACCTTAATTCACCAAACGAATTCAGATACAAAAGTAGACACCGACCTAACGACCATAAAAGCTGACCAAATGGCCTTAATGCAGCTTTTTCAAAACATCATTCAAAATAGTATCAAATACCGGCATCCAGACCGCAGTCCAAAAATCACCATTTCTCTTGGCCAAACTGACAAAAAAGACGAAGTGAACTATGACATTAAAGTCCTAATTACGGACAATGGTGTCGGAATTCCTCAAAAGGAACACAACCGTATCTTCTCGCCTCTAGTGCGGGTAAAAAGTGGTAACGAAGTTGAAGGAAGCGGTCTCGGTCTTGCGATTGCACGCAAGATTGTCGATCAGCATCGCGGCGAAATCTTTATCGAATCGTCAAATCACGAAGGCACAACCGTTGCCATTCTTTTTAAACGCGACCCATTCTCACAAAACTAAAATTAGTATAGCAATTGTACTTCTAAAAGTGAACTTTTTAGGAGATTAATTATGAACAGAGATATTTTAGAAGGCCAATGGAAAGAACTTAAAGGCAAAGTAAAGGCAAAATGGGCAAAGCTCACGGATGATGATTTAGACTACATCTCCGGAAGAGCTGAAGAACTCAAAGGTACAATTCAAAAACGCTACGGCATGAAAAAAGACGAAGCAGACAAAGAGTACGACGCATTCATTAAAACAATCAATTGAGTTGATTAGCAGAGTAAAGCCGGGGTTTATCCCCGGCTTTTTTTATTCCACAATCTCGACACAACAAAAAAGCCGGGTCGAACCCGGCTCTTAAGTATGTATGCTAGATAGTTTAGAACGTATAGCCTAAGCCTAGATCCAACTTCGGAATGACGTTTTGATCGAGGAATGTTTCGATCTTCTCAACACCTTTAGTGGTATCACCATTAGAAGTAGTTGCCGTTGTACTTTGTGAGTCAACTACTGGTACGCCTGCACCAGCACCTAAACGAGCTACTAAACCGCCTTGCCAAACCCAACGGTAGCCAATTACGAGAGAAGGCGTCGCACCGTAAACTCGTGTCACATAGTCATCACCTTCATAGTTCCAGTTAGCTTTCATTTCACTGTAGTCTAAATGTCCACCACCGTAGGTACTATCGCCAATTGGATCTTCGTAGTAGCGCACGCCAACTCCCGCAGAGTACCCGTAACCAGAGTTAACGATTGGAGCGCCAGTCTCGTTGCGTACTTCTTCGAAGTTGCCTTGAGAGATTGACACATCTGTATAAGATCCGCCGACAACAGCCGCCCATTGGCGAGTTACAGCGGTTTCAAAGGTTGCGCCGCTTGCTGCAACACCTGGAACGACGCTAGCTGCGGTTTCCAAAGGACGAAGTTCGATAGTATTGCGCTTGAAAGCCGGAGTTTCCTGCGGAGTTACGCTCATTGTTCCAGCGTTTTCTTGTGCATTTGCGCCCATCGACATAAACATAAATGCAGCTATTGTTGTTAGTCTCTTCATAACTATTCTCCCATTCGAGTGTTATTGATCAATTTAAGACCAAAGTAAATAAAAGTTCGATTCGAATATTAGTGCGCTGTAGTTTGAAATTTCGCGACTACTTTACGGTCTAGTTGCATGTCTGCTGCATCTCGGTTGCCGCGTTTCTCAGCAGTAGCACCAACAACTTCAACTGCGATTCTTTCACTCGCGATACCGGCTTGTTCTAGGTACTTTAAAACGCTCTGTGCGCGCTTCTCAGCGAGGCTATTGTTTAGTTCCACAGAACCTCTTGGATCGGCATAGCCTTCAAGAGTCAGGTAAAGCTCTGGATTAGATTTTAAGATGTCTGCAATCTCTTGTGCATCCTGTCTATATTTCGCATCTAAACGAGTGCTACCACTTGAGAAGTATGCAACTGTTTTGCCCATACGGAAGTCTGCGGGCAAACCCTCATCAATAACTGTTGGCTGTGCGCTTGCGCTAGCGGTGAGTTCTTCATTTTTTGAAGTAAGTTCCGCATTCTGTCGTTTTAGTTCCGTAACTTCACCCTGGAGGCCTGCGGTGAGTT
>CAMAXT010000017.1 GCA_945862295.1 Pseudobacteriovorax antillogorgiicola | reverse complement strand
TTTGCTACGTGTTAAACTCTGGGTCAGTTTCAGATTTGTTAGTGCTTGAAGAGGCTGTGCATAAAACGGGTCTGCCGCGCCCGAATCATACGCCCAAGTCTTTAAAATATGCAGGCACTAGTTCCTATGGAAGTGTAGTATGTAGAGTTTTTGTAATAAGAACTAATGTTATTTATTTAAAAAGGGGCATTTTATGGGATTAGCAGAACGTCGTGCAGTGGGTGAATTTCAAGAGAAGTCGTTCCCAGCTTGGGCCAAAAAAGTTAACGAAGCAGTTGGGATTGACGTCAAAATCACAGTTGACTGGGATAAATTAGCTGCGCCTGATTATAGCCATATGTATGAAGATGCATTTACAAAAGTTTATTTCACTCCGTTGGTCGACGGCTTGAAGGAAATTTGTAAAGATAAAATGGGCAAGGATGCGTTACAGGCAGCTTTAAAAGAAGTCATAATTACCAATACCAAAGATTACTATTATGGTGATTGCTGGACATTTGCAGATGGCAAAATCACATTAGATCACAGCCCCATTTCAAATATTGATAACATCGATGATCGAACAAAAGGTTTGGTTGCTGAATTGGAGAAGTCACTTTAATGAATGCTGAGCAGTTTCAGTTGTTTATCAGGAATGCGCCAGCGAAATCAGCTAGAGATCTCGTTAAATTTCTTGGCCAACAAGTGGAGTCGATCGAGTCTCTTACGCTCGATCGGTGTCCACTGTTAACAGTCTCCACTAATAATGGTCATCAATTTGTTGGAAGGCTGGTTAGATGGCAGGAAGATACCGAACAAAGAAGCTCACATTTTATTTTAGGTGGTGTAACGCAGAATGGTTTAGTTCCCCATGATTTGATCTATGTTTCGACAAACGATGTCGTCGTTTGTATTGTACATAGTATTGAGTCTGAAGTGAGTCGGTTAACTTTTGGAAACCGATCTAATCGCGAACATGAAGTTGCTCCGAGTCGTTTGCAGTTAAAGAAACTTGTTTCGGAGTTTCAGCCATTGCTTACGATAGATTGGAATACTGTTTCTGATTCAGCTACTCATTTACTAAATTTAAATGACTATATTGTGTCACTGATAGCAACAATGCATGAAATTGCTCGAGATAAAATTGGCCAAGAAAGTATTAGGGTTTTAAAAGAAATTAAAATGATTACTGGGAACAACAAAGATATTTCATGTGCTATGGCAAATGGAATTTTGAGTTTAACGATTAATTTAGATAGGTCTCTTCCTTCAAATTTAGCCAAAAGCCTTAAAGGTGAAATTGAAAAGTGCCTTTAAAACAGTGCAACCCATCATCGAGAAAGCGCAATAAAAATGTCAATTGTTTCTATTGGTATAAAACCTAAAAATATTATTCCAGCAGAACAACGTTTGACAACAGCGTTAAGTCTCGATGATGTGGACACTGTTTTAGAATTAGTGCCGAGTCAGTTCTCTGTTGATCATGATTTCAGTTTTGATACTGATCTCTACGGGAGTGATGCCCACTCAGGTCCCAAAACAGGGACCAGTAATTTATTGATAACAGCCTGTTCTTCTGGCTCCATCGACGTTGTTAAAGCATTGCTAAAGTTAGGAGCCAATGTTCACTGTGCGGATCATTCTGGAAAAACACCACTGATGCTAGCTGCTATCAAGAACTCGATTGAATTATGTAAAGTTTTAATCGAAGCCGGTGCGCGAATTGGGGATAAGGATCATAAAGGTCGAACCGCTTGTGATTGGGCCCCCAAGCAAGATTTAAAGGATTATTTGGATCCTTATACTTCATAGAGATTTCAATTTTTGAACCATTATTTATTATCAGCGGATGGTAGGACGTTTGAGCCCTTTTTTCAACCTGTCCCTCTGCTGAACTCACCAATACTAACGATTCATAGTGACGCTTTTTCCGTGCTTTTCTGAACCAATGCTGACCCTTGTAGTCCATGTCATCTTGAATGGCCAGCTTGCGGCCGATTATAGACGCACCCGTCCAACGCCATGCTGACCCGTTCATGCTGATGTCGGCTGATCTGCTTGTCAGTCTGGGTAGAAGTCCGGCTCCGCACCGTCGCTGACATATTGCTGCTCGAAGCCAAAGCTCCCCTGTATCTCTCCAGGTGGTCCACGTGGTGGGGGATCATAGTCTATATTCATATGTTTCAGGTATCTTTTGACTTCGCCGGGATCCTGTACCGCTCCAAGCGGAGTGAGATCCCCACCGCAGTTGCATTTGAGCACATCGAGTTTAAAGACCCGTAGAAGCATGAGGCTCCATGATTTATTCACCCGCTTTTTTTCACCATCTTGAAAGTCGAACCCTTTCTTTTCTTCTGGCTTGAGTACGATCTTTTTTCGAAACGGCGAATTCGCTGCGAAGACTCCTCCCCATCTCACCAGATGTGATTTCGGCGGCGGGATGATGGCTGCGAGCTTTTCCAGGAACTCATGCGGTGAGAGGAGAAGATGCGAGGTCCCATCCCGCCATGCTGTTTTGAGCTGGAGTTTGACTTTGCCGCCGTCTGTGATTTCCAGACGCTCATTAGAGAGCGGGCCGCGGGCGATATATTCGATCAGCTTTTCCAGACGGTCACGGGCGTGGGTATTTGTCGAAGTATTGCAGTGCAGGCTGAACCCATTGACGCTGAAGCAGCGCTTTCCTTTTGCAAGTGGTACTTCTTCGAAATAGCCAAACCCGCTGCCAATCCTAGTCACGTATTTGCCAGCATTTTTTCCGAAGGCAATCTTCCCAGCAATGGATGCGTAAGCAGCGGCCGTGATGGCATCGTTTTCCTGGAAGAGCTCGTCCATCATCGGGTTTTGTACTACTTCCCCGTCTTTATCCAGGTAACCTTCCTTTGTCAGGTGTTTCATGACATTCTTAGCGATATTTTCACAGAGCCAGGCCACCTCGTCATCCGTTACCGGGTCTATGTTACGCAACTTCACCACTCCGTTTACTTCGGTGTAAACGCCGTCGAGCAGCAGTACATGAAGATGCGGATTTACGTTTAGAGCTGATCCGGCGCGCTGAGTGAAGCTGATGCTGCCGGGATATGGGCTTTTGATGCCCGCTAGTTTGGCTTTGTTTATATAATAACGGTGCATTTCCTTGATGACGATACTGTGGATTTTTGAGAAGAGTTTTTTGTTTGTATGCAGCCAGTAGCGAAGCGGAATTGGGAATGAGAGCACCATTTGACGGTACGGGGCAAGTGGGAGCACGTTATCAACCAAGTGCGCAGCGGTTTCCATTTGCCTCTTAGCGCAACAAGAGGGGCAGAAGCCTCTTTTTTTGCAGCTAAAGGCCACGATTTTTTCTTCCCCACAGCAGCCGCACTTAAGTCGCAGGAAACCATATGCAGGAATTCCGCATTTAATGAACGCTTCGAATTCATCTATGACGTACTGTGGGAGAGGACGGTTTTCAGACTCACGCGCCTGAACGAAGCTGTCCATGTACTCGTTTACGATTTTGAAGCAAGGCGTAAGCTCGGGGCGACGCCTTTGGTATTTCGCGGGTTTCTGTGCTTGCTCTGCCATCCCCGTAACAAAGCACTGCAGAGGGCGAAGTGGCAGCGACCTCGGACGTCAGCGGATGATTTCGCAGGAACTGATATTTTGTGCGAATGAATGGGCGATCTCACAGAGACAACGTGAGTGAACATTTCGATCGATTTTGTAGGAGGGAATCTGAGATGATTCGGATTCATTTCTTAGCGAGGAAGTGCCAGCAACAACTAAAGTTCGTCACCTCAAAATTTCATGTTCGCACCGATTGTACGGACTCAGACGAGGGACTGGTCACCACCCAGTTGCAAATCGCAACTGAGATGACTGCGGTGCCGAAGGGAAATTCATCTAGCTGCCGATGTGACTGCGTTGCCGAAGTCGGAAGACATGAGGAAACTCTGGGGTTGAAGAGGCATACCGGCTGCAACGTTTCATCACGTTTGGAACCTGGCGGGGTTGCTGTTCAGGTATTCTACCTGGCGGTAGCCGTAGGCACCGCATCCTTTGGGATTTGGTCGGAATGGACTATTAAATTCTTTTTCGTGGGAACGTCCTGAGATTATAGTCTTTCCCCTGCAAGGGACGATTTCCGTGCCGGTGGGAGCGGCTCTAATTGTCAGCTCGCCACTATTAATGTATTCATAATCGTTAGTTAAATTGACGTTTATGAGGACGAACTTCTTGGGTGTTCCAGCCACTTTAATTTCGTTAGCTGAAGTCAGCGAGTTTAAAAAAGCGTTGCGACAAGAGCAGTCGACGATTGCCTTTGTACCGACCCTTGGCGCGTTGCATCATGGTCACTTGGCCCTTGTGCGCCGAGCTAAGCAACTTGCTGATCGTGTCGTTGTTAGCATCTTTGTAAATCCGACGCAGTTTGGTCCGAACGAAGACTTTGCAAAATACCCGCGTACTGTTCGTGAAGACATAGATCTACTCGCGACATTAAATGTCGATGCGGTTTTCTTACCCAACACCGCCACCATTTATCCGGCAGGTTATCAGACCTATATCACCAACAGACGGATGTCAGTCGGACTTTGTGGCACGAGTCGTCCTGGGCACTTCGACGGTGTCTTAACGGTTGTTATGAAACTAGTTAATATAATCGGTTGTGACGTCGCAGTTTTTGGTAAAAAAGACTACCAGCAACTGAAACTAATCGAGCAGATGTTTCGTGATTTAAACCACAATGTTCGTATCGAACCTTTGGATACCGTCAGAGAGCCCGACGGCTTAGCACTTAGTAGTCGCAATAGGTTTCTGAGTGATACTGACCGCGAGTTAGCGGTTAGGTTAAATGTTGGATTACGTGCAGCAGCAGCAGCGTATCAACGTGGTGAGAATAAAGTCGATACCCTCGTCGAAGAATTTCATAAAGTAGCGAAGGTCGGTGGGATTGCGCTAGAATACGCTGAGATTCGTCGCCAAGCTGATTTGGAAAGTTTTGAGAGTATGGTTGATCAACCACCGGTTTTGCTCATCGCAGCAAAGATTGGTCAGACCAGATTAATAGATAACTTAGAGCTGGATAAAACCATTGGCTAATATTGAGAAAAATCAGTTTCGAATGATTGCCTGGCTTCGAAAGATCCTTTTCCTTTGGGTCCGTTCGACGATCCTGCCAGAAAATTCAAAAGAAAATTTAAATCTGAATCCAGGGGTGCCTGTTTGCTACGTGTTAAACTCTGGGTCAGTTTCAGATTTGTTAGTGCTTGAAGAGGCTGTGCATAAAACGGGTCTGCCGCGCCCGAATCATACGCCCAAGTCTTTAAAATATGCAGGCACTAGTTCCTATGTCTGTTTGAGAAAAATTGGTTTTCTGCAAGTTCGCCGTGAGAAGACCAGTCAACCACCTTCCCCTCTTTTTAATCTGGTAAAGCTCGCGTCAGAAAACAAAGAGATGGAGGTAAATCTTGTTCCTGTTTCCGTATTTTGGGGACGAAATCCAGGAAAGGAAAAGGGCTCTTTATTCAAAATGTTGTTTTTCGATGATGAGCATGCAGGAACATTGCAGAAGCTCTTCATTATTCTTGCCCAAGGTCGCTCTAACTACATTCGCTTTGGTAAACCGATTTCTTTGCGCGAACTGGTTGATGAAGGTGCGCCGCCTGAGGAAGGTGCGAGAAAACTGCGCCGCGTGTTGCGAGTTCACTACCGTAATCAGCGTATCGCCGCATTAGGTCCGAGTTTACCTGGGCGCTCCAGCGTTATTTCAAACCTTTTGCAATCAAAGTCTATTATCAAGGCTGTGCAGGACGAGGCGCGTAAGCGCAATATGACGCCTGAACGCGCCGAAGCAATGGCTGTGCGCTACATCAACGAAATTGCTGCTGAGCAAAACCACTCGGTGGTGCGGTTTGTTGATGTTTTTTTGAACTGGCTTTGGAACCGCATTTTCAACGGCATTGAAATAAAAAACATCCAACGAATAAGTGACATCGATCAATCGCACGAGATCATTTATCTGCCGAGCCATAGAAGCCACATGGACTACCTTTTGCTCGGGTACTCTCTGTACCGTAGCGGATTCCCACCGCCGCATACTGCAGCAGGAATCAACTTAAACTTTTGGCCAATTGGACCGATTCTTCGGCGGTGCGGTGCTTTTTTTATTCGCCGTTCTTTTAAAGGCAACAGACTCTATGCGTCGGTTTTTAACGAATACGTCCATTACCTTTTGGTCAAAGGTTATCCGATCAAATTTTATCCAGAGGGCGGAAGAAGCCGCACTGGTAAACTCCTTGCACCGAAAACCGGTATGCTTGCGATGGTAGTACATAGCTTTTTACGCAACTCAGACCGGCCGTATACCTTTGTTCCGGTCTATATAGGTTACGACAAGGTGATGGAAGTTAGGACATATCAGAGTGAGCTGCGCGGTAATAAAAAACGCAACGAGAGTGTTAAGCAGCTTTTAGGTGCTAGTAAAGTTCTGAAAACTGCATTTGGCAGAGCATATATTTCATTCGGCGAACCATTTCAGCTTTCTGATTTTCTAGACTCCCAGCAACCTGATTGGAAAAATGACGCTGTAGACTCCGAAGTCAAACCAACTTGGATGCACAAAGTAGTTTCGAAGCTCGGTACCAAGATTCTAACCGACGTTAACTCTAATGCTGTTCTAAGCCCGGTAGCGACGGTGTCTTTGATTCTTTTAGCCTCCCCTACTCGCGCTATGGCGGAAGAAGATCTTCTCTATTTTGTCGAGAAGCTAACGAATTCGTTGAAGGCTGCCCCGTATAGCAGAAACGTTCACGTGCCGTCGGAAACTCCTGGAGAGATTTTGGCGCAGGCAATGAAGGTTTCTAAGATCGAGCGCTTTGCCCACCCGAGTGGTGACGTCATTTTTGTTGATGAACGCGAGTCTGTTCACCTGACTTATTACCGGAATAATGTTTTACATTTGATTGTTGTGCCGTCATTGATTGCGAGTTTCTTCCAGCATAACGATCGGATGCGGATAGACGCTCTAATCAAGGGTGCAGCAATTCTCTATCCCTTCTTAAAAGATGAGTTCTTCTTGCCTTGGGCCTACGAAGATAGCGCTGAAGTTATTTCTGCTGTAATCAATGCCTTGGTTGACCAGAAATTGCTCTGCCGCGAAGGCAATCTGATCATCAGGCCGGATGTGACGACACTTGATTTTACCTCGTTGAAAATTTTGAGCAGGGTTTTAGGTCAGACGTTGGAACGATATGCAGTGTCGACAGCGCTCATGGCGCGTCATGCGGACGGCGCACCATTTGAACGTGCTGAGTTTGAAAAGCAGTGTCAACTCATGGCCCAGAGGATCTCGATTCTAAATGGACTTAACGAGCCTGAATTTTTTGACAAGAATCTGTTTAAGAACTACATCGAGCTGCTAAAAATCCAAGGGATTGCTGAAGATGTTGGTGATGGCAAGCTTAAGATCTCCAGCGAAATAAGAGCCCTCGCCGAAAGCGCTATTAACCTCCTGAGCTCTGACATTAGGCAGAGTATCCGCAGGATGCTCGCACCTGTTGTGAGGAAATAATGGCGAAGTGGCGTTACGGTAAAGACACCGATAAATTTGAAAAGACCTCGAAGTTCAAAAAGCGTAAGAAAACACACGTCAATGTCGAGTTGACGGAAAGCTTTGAAAAACTTGAGAAAGACTGGGATTTAACACAGAAAGATGCGTTCATTGGCCGCGTTGTCGAAGTCCACAAACGCTACTGCTTTGTTTCGGTGGAGAATGAATACGGTAAAATCGATACCCGTGATGTTTGGTTGGCAGAAGTTGTAAGAAAGTTTCTTGTTGCGGATCGCAATGAGAGAAACTTCGTTGCCGTTGGTGACCGTGTCCTTTGCCACCCTAGTGAAGATGTTGATATCGAGCTAGCTAAAGATCTCCCTCGTTGTATCATTCAGAACCTGTCTCCAAGAACGTCGAAGATCTCACGAATCGACCCACATCAAAAATCATTAGAGCATGTGCTTGCCAGTAACATGGATCAGCTCATGATTGTTGCGAGCGTCCTGCATCCGAAAGTTAAATGGGGATTGATTGATCGCTATATCGTTATGGCTGAGTCTGAGGGTATTGGGACGATTTTGGTCCTGAACAAAAAAGATCTGATTGATTCCGATCCTAAAGAAGAATTCAAAGAAGAGTTTTTAAAGACGTTAAAGATCTATCAGGATCTCGGGTATCCAGTGTTTTTTGTGCAAGCAAGTGCTGATGACGCCAGGAATGATGAAGAAATAAAGCGTTTACAGGCAATGTTAGTCGGGAAAATCACACTCCTCAGTGGCCACAGTGGCGTGGGGAAATCGTCGCTCGTTAATTTATTCACTCCCGAAATTGTCCAACCGGTAGAAGAGAATCCGGACATTTTCTATAAAGGTCGTCATACCACGACATACGCCAGTTTTATCAAACTTGGCACGGGGGGTTACACGATCGATACTCCCGGCATTCGAAGTTTCACCTTTGATGAGAAATCATCGATCGAGCTCAGTCACTGTTTTATCGAGATGCGGCCTTACATCGGTAAATGTAAGTTTCGGGAATGTAAGCACATGGACGAGCCAGAGTGTGTGATTCAAGAAGCGGTCGCTGAAGGAAAAATCTCTGAATGGCGCTACCGCTCTTATATTGGAATTTTGCTAGGTGCTACTGGTAGAGAAGGCCGGATGCGCGATATTGATATTGGGGAATAACTTTAAGAAAGGTGTCTTTATGTCTTACAGTTTTGCTGAAAGCGAAGAATTACAGCTGATGCGAGCGACCGTTCGCAAGTTTGCTGAATCAGAGATTGCACCAGTTGCAGGGCGTTTGGACGAAGAAGAAAAGTTCTCGGTCGAATTGACTGAGAAAATGGGCGAACTTGGTCTTTTTGGTACCATCGTTGATCCGGCTTACGGCGGTCAAGGAATGGACTACCTTTCTTACATTGTAGCGGTTGAAGAACTTGCACGTATCGACGGTTCCCAAGCTTCGACAATAGCGGCGCACAATAGCTTAGGTGCAGGCCCGCTCTATTATTATGGTACCGAAGAGCAGAAGAAGAAATACCTACCGAGCCTGTGCACTGGTAAAGGTCTTTGGGCTTTTGGTTTGACTGAACCTGAGGCTGGTAGTGATGCTCAAGCAAGTAAGACGACCGCAGTTTTTGATAAAGCTCGGAATGAGTGGGTAATCAACGGCGCGAAAATTTGGATCACCAACAGTGCCAACCCTTTAACAAAAGGGATAACTGTCCAGGCAGTCACTGATAGAAAAGCTGATGGCCGCAGCGAGCTTTCTTGCTTCATCGTCGAGACCGGCACAAAAGGTCTTACAGCGAAACAGATGCACGGCAAGATGATGTGGCGTGCGTCTAACACTGGTGAACTTTACTTTGACGATGTTCGCGTCCCTGCGGCGAATATGCTCGGTAAAAAAGGCGAAGGCTTTAAGATAATGATGGAAACTCTGGATAACGGTCGCCTTTCGATCGGAGCCATGGGTCTTGGATTAGCGCGCGGTGCTCTCGACCTAACATTGAAATATGCAGGTGAACGTCAGACTTTCGGAAAGCCGATCAGTAAGCACCAAGCTGTAGCTTTTAAGTTGGCAGAAATGGCGACAAGAACTGAAGCTGCGGAAGGTCTACTCTATAAAGCATGCTGGCAAAAACAAAATCACCTATCCTTTCAAAAGCTCGCAGCGATGGCGAAACTTTATTGTTCCGAAGTCGCGGAATATTGCGCTCGCGAGGGTCAACAGACTTTTGGCGGCTACGGTCTAATGAAAGAATATCCGATCGAACGTCATTACCGCGATGCAGCGCTTCTGCGTATTGGTGAAGGTACTAGTGAAATTCAAAGGCTAGTCATCTCGCGTTACTTGGGGTGCTAACTATCTTTTTTCGCCGTAAGAAACCTTTGGTCGTTGTATTAGCTGTGGTCGGACTCGCAGTCCTAATCACTGGCTGTATTACGAGCCTATTTTCAGGTGGGGCCGGATTCGACCAGAAGGTTGTAACGATACAGACGCTAAGTCTTTTTGATCAACGCAAGATCTCTCGCCTTTCTAGGCGTAGTTGGAAAGGTGATTGGATCATGCGTCGGGACAGATTGGAACTAGTCGATGATGGATTGCGCAACTTAAAACCGGACATCTTGATGTTTCAAGAGCTGACTGAAAAAGTTGGCAACACGGCTGAATCGGATCAGAATATTTTAAGCGCCGGCGCATTAGCAGATTATGTTTGGGAAAAGCATGAAGTCACTCGCTATCCAGATACCCAAGAGATTGCTAGTCTAGCGACTGCGATTGGGCCACCGCATAAGCCAATCGAAGGTGACGCGAGTGAGCGAGATATGTGGATTTTAGGTACTGGTGGGTACCTAATGGCATCTACAATCAATATCGAAGATCAGCCTGTTTTGGCATTTAACGTTAAAATGCCGGTGCAAACAGACAATGAGTACATCTGGTATTCTTTTATCCAAGAGCGCATAGCTGAACGTCTTGCTGCTCGTCGCCATTGCTATAAAAGAGTCGTTGTAGCAGGTCTTTTACCTGGCGATGAAGGGGCCATACGCTACGCAGAGTTTATGCGCAATCTTCAGATGAAGGATGTTTCGACAGGCTTCTGCCAGATTTCAAGTAAGTGCTATACCGCTACTCCAACGAACGATATCTATATGGCATCAGTTGGCGATGAAAGCCCTAGCCGCGTCGATAAAATTTTTCTGCACCAAAGTGCATTGATTTATACAAGTAGCAGAAATTTTACCGATAGTGATCCAAACAACAGATATGGCCGTGACTTTGGCTTGACCAGACTTTTTGCGAGTCAGAGGTTTGGGTGGGTTGCGCAGGCTAGATTTGCTCGATGTACAGAGCGTGAGATCAATGAGTATTATAAGAAGTCAAACTGACACGGCAAGTCACAAACCTTCAGAGGTAAACTCGGGTTCGGCAGGTGGAGTTAGCAGGTTTTGCAATACTTTTTATGAGCGATGTTGGTTCGGCTGCTGACCTAAGGCTTCGATTCAGCAAACACCTGAATATCTTTTTGATGATCTTTCAGCGTTTTCACAAGTCCTTGACGTTGCTCCTCGCTTAAGGTCTCTTGCAGTTTTAAAAGTGAATCACGGACTAGGAGCGTACGTTTCGTATAAGCCTCTTTACTGATGCCGGTCCGTAAGTCAGCCGGATTTTCAATCCATGTTGTAATGAATTGTCGAAGCGCTGTTTCGTTGACAGGGCTCAGCGTGAGTTTTAAGAAGGTTTCTTGTACCTCTGCTCGACCGACTAAATAAATTCGGCGCTGTTCCAGAGTTGCTAGATCGCCATAGATCTCTTCGACCGTTTTCTTTTGTGCATCAGTAATCGACCCCACCCAATCCTCAAAAGTATCTTCGTACTGCTCGAGTTTTTCCTGGCGAAATTCTTCAGGCGTCTGAGAGCTAACTTTCTTTGAACTGCGCTCGACGTTAGCATTCCATTCTTTTTCCAGATGTTTTATTTGCTCGGTAGACAGCCTGGATAGTAGCCAGACCACGTCCGGCATGATGCGTTCGTGCAAGCGCGTGCGTAAAAAATCAATCCGGCCTTCAACCCAAACAATGTCGTCCATGTTAAGGCCGCGTTCAACGCGCGTGATAAGTTCGCCAATGGATTTATTTGTATCTGGTAGAAGATCGGTTTTGATCCAAACCAGATGGATGTCAACTTTAGGGTCGAGATAGGCTCTTTGCTCTTTCGAAAGTCCGACGAAAGTATCGATGCGGCGCATGACATACCAATCGGCATAGCGCCCGCCAATGGCGGCAAGACTGCACCCGAACAAAGCGGCTGATAGACAGACCATCGCAATAATTTTTTGGCAAAAACTCAAAACCAAACTCCACCATACCTAGACGAGGTTTCTATCATAACACGTATACGGTAAGTCAATAGTGAGTGCAGAGGGTCGTAATGGCCGGAGGACACTTAGAGTGAATAATTGATTCCAAATGAGACTTCCAGACCATGGAGAATCATGGTCCTGGTACCGCGCCATCTCTCGGCGCGAGCCGTGACCGCGTAGTTTTCACTGATTATTCGGAGAAAACTAACGGATAGACCAACTCCGATCTCAGATTGCAGACTCGGGTCCCGCACGAGTGGCAGGACTGCAGCTTCACATGGTAAAAAGTAAGTGACGCGTGGTCCAACGAGGAGGTAGGTCGGGTGATCGAGTCGAAGGACGTAGTTGGTTTCATGATAGAGCGTCCAAAGTGCTAGAGCGCCGGTATTGGATTCGTTTTCTTCGGTATCGCGCCTTTGAAATATCCGAAACTGACCTCCTATGCCCATTAGCCAGTCTTGTTCAAATCTGTGGCGATAACCGATCACCGGATGCAGCTCTCCCGGCTCAAACCTATTTTGAGAAAAACTAACGGGAATATTACGCGCGATCTCTAATAGCAGATACTCTTTGTCGAATGCTTCGATTTTACCTTCAGCAGGCACAAATACTGTTTCAGCCCGAACAAGAGTTGATATGAAACATATTGCTAGAAAAGGGATCAGGGCTTTTACTGCTGCATGTCTAATTTGATATACCTAAAATATGATCGTTAAGTTGGAACGTGACAGGTGATCCTTTTCTTCGGTAAGAATCGTTACATAATATATAGAAATCATTGCGAGCTAAGGCAACCAAATATGACTCAAAACACAAATCCACAGGCTTCTCTTTATCTTAAGTTGCTGCTCTGCCTGATGGCGATCGCGGTCACCATGCCGATTTTTTTGGGATATCTGGTTGGCTTTCTTCTTTTCTGTTGGATTGTGACGGAACATATCCGCGGACGCCTTCATATTGTTAAGTATTTGCGCGGTAAACTGCCCATAAAAAGCTTCTCGACGACTCACTCCGAACAAATTATTGGTCCTGCAATGTTTGGGATGTATTTTATGTTTGCGGCAATGGTTGCGGCCGCTGTTCTTGGTCTATGGCTCTCTCCATACTCCGCTCCGATTGGAAAAACTTTCAATGTCATGCTGCATCAGTGGGTGAAGGTCACTCTACTTGGTTCTGTAGCGACGATCGCTTTGCTTGAATCCGTCAAACGGGGTGCGGGCACACTTTATATCGCTAAGACTTTGGCAGTGTGGATGCTAGCCTACTTCATCTACTGTTTGATCCAGCGCTATACTGGTATTGATTTTTCAAAAGGTTTGGATGCGAGATTGGGAGAGCATCGACTTGCCTACGGAGTCTACCGCGTGTCAGGCGCCATGGGACATCCACTTACCTTGACCTATAATCTTATGATCATGGTTTTCGGATCGGTCGCGCTTGCAATAAACCAGTGGAACGAAGATAAACGTAGTCTTGAGTTTAAGTTATGGCTTTTTATATGTCTCGCCGCACTCGCGACGCTTTTCATATCTGGATCTCGGTTTGTATTGATTGTTCTTGTTATCATTCCATTTGTTTGTGAATTACGTCGGATTATAAAACTTTGGCCTTACGCACTCGGAGCCATTGGGTTAGTCATTGCCGTTCTCTGGCTTGAAGGAGCCATTATCGGGCGATTCGCAGAGTTTTTTGCACAAAATCAGACGATCTATGAACGATTACCTCGACTCCTATTTTGGAAAATTCATTGGAATATGTTTATGGATTATCCGATCTCTGGGGTCAGCCTCTCTGGTTTGGATAAGGCTACCGAGGCCTATTACCATGCGTCTGGTATTCAAGAAAAAATGTATACAGCACACAATATGTTTTTGCAGTTACTCGCTGATAGCGGGATTATCGGATTATCTGGGTTAATTGTCTTCTACGTCGGCTATTTAAAGTCTGCCATCAAGTCAGTAGCGGTGAATTCGAAACAGACAGGACTTCTCTATCTTTTCGTTTCCACACTTTTAGTTTCGTTACAGCAAAATAACTTACGCGATTCAGAGTTTTTACTAGCTTTCTGGTTCTTCACAGCGCTGCAATTTGTCTTCTTGTTTAAGATAGGATCTAGCAATAAAAGTAGTGAACGAAAATCTTCTTGATAGCATAGTCGGAGAACAAAAAAACAAAACCAATCTGCTGCATCGGCAGCAAATTGGCTCAAAGTAAATACGTCAAAAAAGGTCTCAGGATCTTAAATCATGCGGTGTTTGTCTCGGCATAAAGCGTTTAGCTGGTTGGCCAAAGTGGCTAAGCACAGCCGCTTTCAATTGCGGCTCGGTCATTCGATCAGACGTCTCTAGCGCTATTTCACGCATGTGCTGTACGTTCTCATTTTCAACTAGTTGGTTTCGGAGCTTTAACTTCGTATCTCCAGGCCCGAGAATAAAAATTCTGTCGGTTCCACTTAGGTATTTCGCAACGTTTCTGATGTATTGGTGCATCGTATTGCTCTCAGCGTTGTTGCGATGTGAGGCCGAAGAAGGACCACTTTCGTGCATGTAAGGCTTTGATTTAGCTTTACCTCCCGTGCTTTTTCGATGAGATTCCATTTCGGAAAACAAAGTCACTACTTCCCAATCCCCGTCTAGAGGACGGACAATAAATGCGTTTTTTTTGTCAATCCAAACACCAATTCCATTTTTGGTCATAATGAGCACTCCAAGTGGTTGCAGATAGCATTGCAACTCCCGTTCCAGAAGGAATTAGACAAATATCAGAGACTTTCGTGGATCACCGAAACATGCCGTCCGAAAGCACTGTAAACTGGACATCTTCTATATCCTCTTGAAGGTTCCCTACAGTCGATACATAACAACGCTTTTGTTAAAGACCAACGGAATTAAGATAAACATAGTCGTAAGTTAAAGTTAGGGTCCTTTATACTTCCCAGTCCTTGTGACGCTTGCCCCTCAATTCGCGTACGTTTTGCTGAGTTTTCACAAAAAATCACCCGATCTGTTAACGATTACCGCAACTTCTTTTTCGGCAGACTAACATAATATGTCTTGTGAGTTATTAAGTTTCCGGAGCTATTCGCTCTGATCCGGATAGTGCTACCGAGGCCTATTACCATGCGTCCGGAATTCATGATAAAATGTATACAGCCCAGAATATGTTTTTGCAGCTACTCGCTGATTGCGGACTCATCGGTTTAACTGGGTTAAAAATCTTCACCATCGACTACTTAAAAATCTGCCATCAAGTCAGTAGTGTTAAATTCAAAACAGACTAGGATCTAGCCATAACAGTAGTGAATGAAAATCGACTTAAGATTTCTAACCCACAAAGGGTAGCAAGGATTTTGCGTCGTATTTGTCAGGCTAGTTTGCAGGTCATGGTTAGGACAGCTGGAAATTCCGGTGTATCGGTCAAAGGCAAAGCCGCAAGCGTTGTCCTAGATTCAGCCCGTCCTTCTATGCGAATCAGCAACATCTCCGAAAAAGGTATCGCCCATATTGCGGGCAATGCCCGTGTCCAAGTCGAGTTCGTTATGATGTCGACTAAGGTTGTTTTTGTTTCAAGTGTTATCTCGCGAGAGCAAAACAGTTTACTCATTACCTTGCCTATATCGCTCGTTAGCATTGAACGCCGTAAAAATGCACGATATTCCTGCACAGAAGATTTGATGGCGTTTCTTGATCTAAGTATTTGGAAGCCACATACTGAAGACGTTACTGCTCCGCCGTTTTATCTGCATCAGAAAGAAGTGTCAGGATATCTAAACATCGCTGATGTTAGCTTTGGTGGCATCTGTGCGGTCGCACGCTTTCCCTCCGTGAATCAGACCTTAAAACGTGGCCTCATCGATGATAAAGCGAGACTTATACTTCCAATGCAAGCACCCATCGATGTCTGTATCGAAATCAGGTGGGCAAAACGCATTAAAGAACATGTTGCTAATGCATCAGATAATTCGTTTTTAAGATCGTACCGTTTTGGGTTGGAATTTACTGGTTACACAGACCAGATGCGCTTGAGTATCCGTCAGTTTATCCAACAGTTATCTCAGGCAGATGCAATCTAAAACGACATTTTTCGGGGAATTTATGATCAAAGTGCTGGTAATAGTAGGCGCCTCGATGCTAGCGCTCGGTTGCAGCCGCTTTCGCACTGCAAAGGATGGCGACGAAGTCGTAACAACGTCAAAAAAGACAAAAGCCCATAATGAAGATCAAACCTCTGTTGAGGACGAGCAGGAGCTAAAAGTAGCGAAGCTTTGGTCGCGGGTCGATGAATTAGAAGAAGAAGTATTTCGTCAAAAAGAACGCATGCGTCTTTTGGAAAAAGGACTTCTAACCGGCATCGCTCCAGACGGTCTCGGTGCAGCTAGTGCGCCAAAGGCGAAGAAAGAATCTCAAGCTCCTCAGTTGTTAGTCGAAGAGGATTCAACAGCTGAGTTGGCGCCGCCGAAAACAGAAAATCCAAATGATATGAATTTAGAGGAACAGGATCAGTACACAAAACAATTAGAAGCCGCGCGTGGTCTTTATACCAGCGCCAGATTTGGTAAAGCGATTGCCGCCTACGAGAAAATTCTGACCAGCTATGCTGGTAAAGTCGACGGCGGATTTATCAAATATTGGATCGGTTGCAGTTGGCGCCAGCTGAAAGAATATACTACTGCCGAAGAAATTTTAAATGAGCTGATCGAAAAACACGCATCTAGCCCGTGGATTCCTAGAGCACATTACGAATTGGCCAAAGTCTACATAGATGCCAATAACCTTTCTTCCGCACGCGAAAAATTGAAGTTCATTAAAAACAAGTACCAATATGAAGACGTTTCTGAATTAGCTACCCGTGAGCTCGAGGAGCTACCGAATAAACTGTGATCTACCTGCGAACTAACATCTGGTTATTGATTCTAAGCGCTAACTTTTTGTTGGTGACTGGGTCTTTACGCGCTCAGGACGAAGATTTTATCGTAAACGAAGAAACTGAATCAGACGAAGGATTGCAGAGTGCGACGCCAACAGATAGCGTTAACGAACTCAATCCAAACACTGGCAATCAGTTTAACGCAAATGATACCGGTGAGGGTGACTTCCCAGCTGCGAATTCTCAGTCAGGAAACTTCAATCTCAATACTGGCAACAACGCCACCGGTGACAACTTCTTTGGTAATGAACCGGCTAATAATGGCAAAGCTGAACCTGGCGTTTCAGCGTATGGAGATACACCCGTTCCGGCTAACAATACCGGCGTTACCGGCACGCAAGCGCCAGCACAGACGAATCCCGTCCAAGCCAATCCTTTGCAACAAGCTGTTCCTCAGCAAATACCGGTACAGGTTCCAAATCAAGCGCCAGGCAACGCCCAAAGTTTGATGAATCAAATCAACCAGATTCCAGTGCAGAACCCTGCAGTTGTTCCGACAAATCCAGCTGCGGTGCTGCCGGTTACGGATGTTCCTGTTACAGGTGTAAATGCTCCGGAAGCTCTGATGCCAACGGATCCGGAGCAGGCGATTTCAGCACCGCCATTGCCACCGCCGAACGAATTCGCGGGCTCACCACCTGTTCCTGGAACAATGCGTCTTCTCGCCGAGACTGAAGCACCAGAAGAATACATGGTGCAGCAAGGCGATACACTTTTTGATATCTGCGATCAGTTACTCGATGAACCTGCGTATTGGCCAAAACTTTGGGCCCTTAACCCTGAAATCAAAAACCCGCACTTTATTTTTCCAAACATGCGGCTCAAGTTTTATCCTGGTGATGATGAGACGCCTCCTTATCTGCAAGTTGTTGCAGAAGAAGAACTGATCCCGATTGAAAAGGGTGACCTGGATGAGCAGGACTTGATCGCAGAGAAAGTAATTTTTGAAGTTGAAGATGAAGCAGCCGGATCGATGGCTATTGAAGTCATTGATAGCGACGATCTCGAAGAAGTTACTGACATGGTTCTTGGTTCAGGTGAATACACGAAGCCTGGTGAAGTAAGAGTACAAGTGCCAGGATTTATTTTCGAAGAACGAAAAGAGGCTGAGGGATACATTATCTCTGGTCGTGATGGCGAATTTAATATGGGTCCAGGTGTAAAGACCTTCGTCGAGTCTGATGGCGGCATTGCCGCGGGCACTTTGTATACGGTGATAAGACCTGGTGCGGAAGTTAGAGATCCAGAGACGAACGACTTCATTGGTTACCGGTATTTCTTTGTCGCAAACGTCCGGATCACGAAGTCAGTCGACGAGGACTTATTCGTCGGTACGACTGAGGGCAACCGTCTCGCAGTTCAAAACAAAGATATGGTTGTTAGCTTCATATCAACATTTAGAACCGTTCCCCTTGGCCCATCAATTGGTGCCATTTCAAATCTTGATTCGAGGCTCGTTGGTTTTGAGTTTCACGGTCAGGAACTCGGTGGAGCTGGCGGGTTTGCCTTCCTAAGTAAAGGCAGCAGTGACGGCGTTTCTCCTGGTATGTATGTCAGCATCTATCAGAATCCAGGATTCTTAAGTCCCTCGTCAGGAAAGTCGAATCTCCCGGCAGATCCAGAGTATGTCGGGGTCCTGCGCATTATCGATGTTACTACTGCTGGTGCTGTTGGCTGGATTGTAAAAAATGTGCGAGAGATGCGCATCGGAGACAAGACTGGTAAGGGCTGACGAAGGGGGACCTTGCGAGTCGCTCGCTGAAGTTCTTTATTATGAAGTATGACCTCTGCATCTCGCGGAGGTTTTTTTATGGAACGAATACTTTATTGTCTTGCCCATGTTTATTCGCAGATAAGGTGCGTCTGGCCTGGTGTGCTAGAGATTTCCGAACGCGATAGAGTCTGTTTGCACTCAACAGATTTTTTTGAGCAATCGATCTTTTCCATGTCCGTAGAAAACTGGATGAAGCTGGTTCGCTTTTTGATCGATGACTGTCCCGAAGTTTTGAGTTGGTTGCCGCGGTGGTGTCGAGAAAAAGATCCTAGTGGTGCACGCCTGTGTAGTGCGATCTTTCGACATCTGCAGTGTGTGAGAGAAGCGGACGCCCACTACGTAACTTATGATCAATCGATTTACCCAAACCTCCTTCGGTATATCTCAGACCCACCGCTAGCGATCACACTGACTGGCGACATCGAAACGCTGCGAAAGCCCCAAGTCAGCATCATCGGTTCACGTAAAGCATCAGTATCAGCCTTAGAAGAGAGTTTTAGACTCGCTCGCTTACTATCGAGGCTTGGCTACGCAGTTGTAAGTGGTGGAGCGTTTGGATGTGATATCGCTGCCCATCAGGGTGCACTTGCATCAGAGGTCTACCCTGCTCCGACTGTAAGTGTTGCTGCAAGTGGTCTAGCCCGACTCTATCCGGTCCATAATCAACACGTGTTCTACCGCATGCAAGAGTGCGGTGGAGTTATTCTATCGGAGCGGCTTTGGTGGGAAGGGTGTCGACCTCGGGACTTCGCCGTCCGTAATAGAATTATCTCTGGGCTGTCATCAACTACATGTGTGATGCAAGCCGGAATGAAATCTGGAGCGCTTCTTACAGCCCGGCATTCTCTAAATCAGGGCAGAGAAGTCTTAGTTTTTCGCCACCCTAAATTTGATGTCAGAGCCGATGGTAGCCGTTGGTTAGAGGATGACGGCGCGTTAGGGTTCTCATCGAGTGAGGAAATAAGTTTGAAGCTTTTAGGTCCGCTGTCGCCTAAATTGTGTAGTATTATAAGTGGCTTGTGGACAAAAAATGCCGTTTTGGCTCGATGAAGCCAGACAAATGATTCATAGCCTGTGAAGAAAAAGTTCAAATACTTGACGACCATACATTAATATATCTATGGTCAGCGAGAACCGAACCCATATGAGGCTTAAATGAATCAACAGGTTACATGTGCTCCTGATTGGTGGCAGGCTGTATGTTCGATTGCAGATATGGTATCCAATGGTTGGTTTATGCCGGATCAGACCACCGAAATTTCTGCGGCGTTAGTGCAAAAGGGATTTGTCACTGAAGCTATTTCGAAAGCCATTGATTGGCTTGAAACTGCCTCTATGAGTGGCGATGTGTTTGGTGCACTCGCTATCACAAGCCAAGCGTCGGTAAACGAACGAATGGTGCACCCGCTAGAAACGGCGGGCATTCACCCGGATCTTCTCAATTCGATTCTCGCATGCCGCCGTAAAGGCATCATTCACCCTGATACCTTTGAACAGCTAATTGAAAATATCAGAGGCCTAGATTCTCGTGATTGGAACGATTCTGAGATTGAATCGTTTGTAAACGAAGTGATTGCTACCTCTGATACATTTGCAAAAATGTTCACCTTCAAGACTGTAAATAATTTGAAAAAATCAGACCTCCTGAACTGATCTTAATGCCTATAAAACTGTGAATTTGGCGATGTTTCCTGAGTTGAAGTTAGAAGTACCTGCTGTAGCCCGGAGATCTCAATGTCAAAGTATCTAGTAGTAGTGGAATCACCTACCAAGGTTAAGGCTCTTAAAAAATACCTTGGTAAAGACTACGAAGTTCTCGCATCAAAAGGCCACGTAAAAGATCTACCAGATCGCTCTTTAGGAGTGGACCTCCTAAAAGATTTTGAACCTCAGTATGTAACCATTCCTGGCAAAGAAAAGATTTTAAAAGAAATCACGACTGCAGCTAAGAACGCGGAAATTGTATTTCTCGCACCCGATCCGGATCGCGAAGGTGAAGCAATTGCATGGCACATTGCTGGCGTGCTCGATAATCCAAAAGAAAATATAAAGCGTGTCTTGATCCAGGAGATCACCAAAAAAGGTGTGCAAGACGCGATCGCAAACCCGCTCGAACTTAACACCTTTAAATTTGAATCCCAGCAAGCGCGCCGTATCCTTGACCGCCTTGTGGGCTACCAAATCAGCCCTATTTTGTGGAAAAAAGTTAAACGAGGATTATCAGCAGGTCGCGTCCAAAGCGTTGCCGTGCGTCTGATTTGCGAACGTGAGGCCGAAGTTCGCGCGTTTAAGCCAGAAGAATATTGGACGGTAAATGCCGCTCTCGAAGCAGCCAATCCGCCTGTTATCGGCACCCACCTTGTTGCTGTCGACGGACAAAAACTCGGAAAAGATTTCCGGATCACCAATGGACCTGATGCTGACTCCATTAAAAAAAGAATCTCTGCCGACAAAGTTTCTGTCAAAAGTATTCAGCAGCGGGAACGTAAGAAAAACCCAGTGCCACCGTTTACGACATCAAAAATACAGCAGGAATCTTTTCGTAAATTAGGATTTAACGTCAAGAGAACCATGTCGGTTGCACAAAGCCTTTACGAAGGTATAGAGATGGAAGGCGAAGGTCCAATCGGTCTCATTACATATATGCGTACTGACTCCACCCGTCTTTCCGATGATGCTGTCACTGCGGCGCGTGAGTTTATTAAGACAAAGTACGGTGCAGAGAATGTGCCTGACAAACCGATCCAGTATAAAACAAAAAAATCGTCTCAAGACGCCCATGAAGCCATTCGCCCGACGTCTTTAGAATTACCGCCAGAAGCGGTCAGTAAGTATCTGTCAAAAGACCAGCTGTCTCTTTATCGTCTGATTTGGAACCGCTTCATCGCTTGCCAAATGAAGCCAGCGATCTACGACCAAATGTCGGTGGACTTTGATGCAGCCGCCGGAAAAATTCAGCTACGCGCAACAGGTTCCAGACTATTATTCAAAGGCTTTTTAGAAGTTTACGAAGAAGGTCAAGACGAAGAGCGTAAGCGCGCAGACGTCAATGATGACGAAGAAGCGTCAGACGGCATGCTGCCACTCTTAAAAGAGGGCGAAGTCGTAAAGCTAAACGAAGTCGATCTTCAGCAGCACTTTACCCAGCCTCCCCCTCGGTTTAACGAATCTTCATTGGTAAAAGAGCTCGACGAAAAAGGCATTGGTCGTCCTTCTACCTATGCAACGATTCTTTCAACGATTGTTGATCGTGGCTACGTGCGTCGTAGCGACAACCGTTACGAGCCTTCAGTCCTAGGCGAGAAGGTTAATGAACTTCTTGTCGAATCATTTCCGCAAGTTCTCGACGTTGTTTTTACCGCAAATATGGAAGAGAGCCTCGACCGTGTTGAAGAAGGTGCTGTTGCCTGGAAACTGCTTCTTAGAGACTTTTTTGACCCGTTCGATAAGCAAGTCAAAATCGCTGAGAAAGAAATGCGTAACGTCAAAGCATCCTCTGAGCCGACTGATATAACCTGTGACAAGTGTGGGGAAGGCCATTTTCACATTAAATGGTCATCTCGCGGCGAATTTTTAGGATGTTCAAACTATCCGAAGTGTCGTAACACCCGTGAGTTTAATCGCGACGAAGACGGACAGATCGTCGTTAGCATGCCGAAGTATTCCGGCGATAACTGTCCGCGTTGCACCAAGCCAATGATCATCAAAAGTGGTCGCTATGGTGACTACATTGCATGCTCTGACTATCCAAGCTGCCCGACGGTAAAGAGTCCGCAGTCGGATATTAAATGTCAGGAAGAGGGCTGTTCTGGTAATTTAGTCCCACGACGGACCAGAACTGGAAAAACATTCTGGGGATGTACGAACTACCCAGGATGTCAGTACGCAGTTTGGGATCAACCAGTTACCTACAAATGCGAAAGCTGTGGGTACGGTCTTCTTACTAAGAAAGTCACAAAGAAAGATGGCACCAGGTACATCTGCCCATCTTGTAAAATTGTGAATGAAAATGTGGATCTGCCGGACGGCGATGTTAAAACCGGAGTCTCAGAAAGTGATGATTCGTCGCCTGAATATTGATCTCATTTTTTTCGTATGTACCAGCCGCGAATTGTCAGCGCTATAAAAAAAAGGGCGAAGGACTCATCACCCTTCGCACTTTTCAGGAAACATCTACTTTTTTGCCAGAGCGGTAGGGTCGATGCGGATATGTACGGTCAAACTGCGGCTGAAAACAAGTTATAGTGATGGCACGGCCCACCTCTTGTTCACTCCAGGAGAATTCATCGAAAAACTTTCCGCGATTATTCCACCAAGTTCGATGTGCTCCGATGCAAATGCGGTGGAGATTTGAAGCCACTTGGTTCAGTGAAGGACCCTGACCAAATCCGTCGCTACCTTCAACATATCAATATTGACTATGAACCTCCTCCGAGAGCCCTTCCTAAACTTGTTCAGGACTGTTTCGAGTTCGATGCACAGATATTTCCAGAAGATAATGAGTCTGAAATTCCCCGGAGCTAATAACTATCTGGACTTACCCCTTTCGTCTAAAATCGTTAAATGTTCCAGCAGAGGCTTGAACGTCAGACAGGTTTAGTACGATCTGAATCGGATTGACTAAATTAATGGCCGTTTTCAGCTTGCAAGCCGGACTGACCAGGAAAATGTATTGATGTGCTTATAAGCTTATCCCTGAGTTGCCATGTTGGTTTAGATGATGATACTATTAAATGTCAGGTTGACCTGACATTTTTGTAAGGTTGAAATGACAAAAATTGACATAGCAGCTAACAATCTAATATATTTGAATTTTTATAACGTTCTAAAGCGACGAATTTCAGAAAACAATCCTTTAATACAAGTCATTTTGGGTCCTCGCCAAGTTGGAAAAACCACAGCTCTCCTCCAGATCATTGAAAGCCTTCCAGCGCCAGAACGTGCCCACTATGCGTCAGCGGATGCCGTTTTTGCTGGTGATTGGAGTTGGATCGAACGTCAATGGCAGACGGCCGAAGCAATAGGGCCAGGGACTCTTTTAGTACTCGATGAGATACAAAAAATAGAAAATTGGTCCGAAGTTATAAAGAAGATGTGGGACGCTAGTAAGAGATCCAATCATCGATTAAAAGTCGTCTTGTTAGGATCTAGTTCTCTAGCTCTCCAGACCGGACTTTCAGAAAGTCTCACCGGTCGCTTTGAAATGTTGCGTGCCTATCATTGGAACCTTGGCGAATCTCAAAAAGCGTTCGGTTATGACTTGAATGAATATCTAATTTTCGGTGGTTATCCGGGTGCTGATCCTTTTAGAAAGGAAGAACGACGTTGGCTCGACTATGTTAAGTCATCGATTGTCGAAACAGTGATAGACAAAGATATTTTGCAGCTAAGACGGATTACAAGACCAGCACTATTTAAACAAGTTTTCGAACTTCTTTGTAACTTCCCAGCAGCAGAAATTAGCCTAAGAAAACTGGTGGGCCAACTCCAAGATCCAGGAAGTATCGAGACCGTTAAACACTATATCGAAATTCTTGAAGGTGCGTTCCTTGTAAAAACGTTACAAAAATTCAGCACCAATTCCCTTCAAAAAAAATCATCAAGCCCTAAAATATTGCCTCTTTGTCCCGCTTTGTGCACCTTTGCCCGCGATGAGACAGCTATCAATGCGGAGCAGCGGGGCCGGCTGTTTGAGTTAGCTGTAGGTTGCGACTTGCTGCGACTTCCTGGAGAATTGTTTTATTGGCGCGCGGATCAAATCGAAGTTGATTACGTCTTAAAACAGGGGAGTCGTGTTACCGCAATTGAAGTGAAGTCTGGCCGGAAAAAATCTCCGCACGGATTGATTAAGTTTAAAGAGTTGTTTAGTAAAGCACACTGCGTGATTATCACGCCAGAAAACTATCCAGAATTTGTGAACGATCCTATGAAGTTCTTGGGTGTTAAAAAAGAATCTTAAAATGCATCTGCCGTGCGATCGGACAAATATTACTATATCCCGAGCAAGGGTATTTTGGCCGGCCGATCACTTATCTCATTTCTCATATTGCACTCCCGGGTTTGCATCATCGGGGGATGAAGGAGCTTTTCGAAATAGAGCCGTCATCATTGGACATCGAGATGACCAAGGCGAAACGGTTGTGACTTTCAGACCCCCTCCTGCGTCTCATATCGTGAATCTTATCGAGAGCTAACTCCCGCCGGCGGCGCGGGTGCTCACTTGGTTTCTTTTCACGGTTGTTCAATTGGAGTTAGGTATGGCACCTGATTTCTGAAAAAAACGCTGATGTTTACTCCGCATTTTTGTATGGTATCTAGACGGGCATGAACATCTCAGAGAGCTTTCATATACTCTATCAAGTTCATATAAGGCACAAGCAAGATTGGTCGAACTCTTGAAAGAGCACATTCGCTAAACCAAAGACGCATCTCTGCGTGGGTGTGCCAAACAGCTTGGCGTAAGTCCGGCGAGCCTCTCAGGATTTATCAACCGTCGGGATGACGATGACGGCAGGTGACCGTGAGTTTTTCTGAAAAACTTCTTTGATGATTCTTCGCCCTTTTCAGGAAACATCTACTTTTTTGCCAGAGCGGTAGGGTCGATGCGGATATGTACATCCCGCAACTGCTTCTCACTAACCGTAGCTGGTGCGCCCATGAGTAAGCACTGAGCTTTTTGGTTAAGCGGGAACGCAATGATCTCTCTTATGTTGGACTCTTCAGCAAGTAACATCACGATACGGTCAATACCAGGAGCGATGCCAGCATGCGGAGGAGCACCGAATTTAAACGCTCTAATCATGCCGCCAAATTTTTCGTCGACAGCACTTTCAGGGTGACCTGCGATCTTAAACGCTTTGTACATGATTTCTGGCTTGTGATTTCTGACAGCACCACTCGAGAGTTCAATGCCGTTACAAATAACGTCATACTGATATGCTTTGATAGTGAGTGGATCTTGCGTATCAAGAGCGTGCATGCCGCCTTGCGGCATTGAGAACGGGTTGTGAGAAAAAGCGATGCCGCCAGTCTCTTCGTCACGTTCAAACATTGGAAAGTCAACGATCCAGCAAAACTTGAAGATATCTTTTTCTATCAGGTCAAGTTCTTCACCCAATTTTGTCCGGACATAACCAGCGATTTTCGCCGCCGGCAGGGCCTTATCAGAGACAAAAAACACCGCATCGCCAGATTTAGCGCCGCATTGAGTTTTGATCTTTTCGAGTTGCTCGGGAGTGAGAAACTTCGCAATCGGACCTTTGATTCCTTCGTCACTCCAGATCAAGTAAGCTAGGCCTTTTGATCCGTGCGTTTGAGCATATTCACCAAGCTTGTCAAAGAAGCTGCGCGGCTTAGTAGAAACAGCAGGAGCTCTCATCGCTCTTACGACACCACCAGCATCGACAGTTGATTTGAAAGCCTTGAATTCTGATTCAGCAAAGATCTTGCTCACATCTTGAATGATAAGCGGATTACGCAAGTCTGGCTTGTCGTTTCCGTACTTCAACATTGAATCGTCGTAAGTGATGCGCGGAAAGATCTCGGCGTTTAGTTTCTTAGTTGAGTGTTCTTTGAAAACAGAGACGAGCATTTTTTCTACAACTTCAAAAACGTCGTCTTGGGTCGCGTACGACATTTCCATATCGAGCTGATAGAACTCACCTGGTGAGCGGTCAGCACGGGCATCTTCATCACGAAAGCACGGAGCAATCTGGAAGTAGCGGTCAAAACCACTGACCATCAGCAGCTGTTTAAACTGCTGCGGAGCCTGCGGCAACGCATAAAAGTGTCCTGGATGAACACGCGACGGCACCAAATAATCGCGCGCACCTTCTGGAGAACTGCTAGTCAAAATCGGCGTCTGAAACTCGTTGAAGCCAAGTGCAATCATGTTGCGACGTACGGCATTGATGACTTTGCTGCGTAGAATGATATTGCGCTGCATCTTTTCGCGGCGAAGATCGAGAAATCGGAATTTGAGACGGTGCTCTTCCGAAACGTTGTCATCACCATCGACAGAGAACGGCAGGATTTCTGCATGCGACTGAACTTCGTATTCGTCGACGACGATTTCGATTTCGCCTGTGGGCATATTTGGATTTATTGTATTTGGATCGCGTTTAACGACCTTACCGGTAATCGTAATGACGCTTTCGACCCTTTGATTTGATGCGGCGGAAAAAAAATCTCGGCTTGGCTGAATCACAACTTGGGAGACTCCGTAGTGGTCTCTTAAGTCAATGAACACAAGTTGACCGTGATCGCGCTTGCGGAAAACCCAACCCGATAGACGAACTGTTTCACCGACATGCGCTGCTCTTAGTTGGCCGCATGTATGTGTGCGAAAGGTATGCATCCCATGACTCCAGTGGTATCAGGAGACCTCACTATCTCCTTTTCGATGACCGCAGAGTTTATCTGGGAATATGAGCTAAATACAGAATTAGTTAGGGCGGTGGTTTGTACGTTTTATTTGACGCATGGGAGCAAGGGAACGATGAAACCAAAGGGATAAAGATCGTGTTTAAAAAATGCACAGGCCGATCTTTATTTAGCATTTTTTTTGTTAGTAACCAGCTGCATTTAGCAGACGAACCCAAGACTCAAAGGACATGCCATTTAACGACTTGCTGCTACCGTAGTAAACGTTTCGCATGTGGAACATTTTCAAACAAATAATTTCAAATAGGTCTGACTCAGCGCCTTTGGTAGTTGAAAGTGCACCAGTATTAGAACGTTGTCCCCTGACATTCTTCGAAGATAGTAACCTAAATGAGATTCTACTCGATGGCTGTCGCGCGATGTGGCTAGTGTCCGCAGGCGGCAGAACTCGACTTACCTCGCCCTTTGCTGACACGGGTGCCCTTAGCAGCTGGATCATTGCCTTGGCGCGATCAGCTAATGTCAGACTTGATCCAATTGTTGGTGCTGCCGGTGGCGTCTTGCATGACGGCGCACTTCGCTGGCATTGCCTGCTTGCTCCCATGGCGGTTGATGGACCCATAGTTAGCATTCGCCGGCATCGTTTCAATGATTTAACACTCGACGATTTCAAAATGCCCAAAGCGCTCTTAGGCCGCTTGATAAACGCGGTAGAGCAGCGTGACCATATTGTTATCGCAGGACCAACCGGATCGGGGAAAACCTCATTGCTTGCTGCATTGCTCAAACATGTGCCCGCGGACGAGCGCGTATTTTTAATGGAGTCAGTGCCAGAAATTGGTGCTTTGACGGGGAACATCGTCCGTCTTAGTGCCAGGCAAGCAAATATCGAGCAGTTAGGTGGGTTCGCTCTTGACCGTTTGCTTACAGAGTCGCTGCGCCTCCTTCCGGACCGTCTGATTGTTGGTGAAGTGCGTTCCACTGAAGCTGCGGTCCTGATCGATGCGATGCGCGCCGGTCATTCGGGGGTCATGAGTACCATGCATGCCGCATCAGCCAGGGAAGTCCTCGACCGACTCACGTCTATGGCAAGTCTAAGTGCTTCAGATTGGGCAAAAGATCTATCAGCGCCTGTTTTGGTGGTTTCTATGGTCCGCGGATCACCGCCGCAGGTCTCTCGGCTCGAACCACTTTGAGTGGTTTACCTCTCGGTCGAAAGTCACTATAATAGCTGAAAATTTACAACAAGTATGCTGCTGTGAAGTGCCCATCATGAGAGCGCGTATTGTTAACTGATAAGCCGTTTTGATTCGCTGCAAGCTAAGGAACAATATGATTAACTTTATTTGTCGTGCGGTAATCGTTTTTTATTTTGGCATCGCTAACTCTGGTACTATGAGTGCCCAAGAGATGTCTTCTGATAGCGCGCCCGAAGCATCGGCTGCCACCGACGGTAGTAGCGATAGCGGCGATCATAAGATCCGAGTGTTCTACCGAGAAAAATGGGAAAATGCTTTCGACTTTCGCTCCATAGCAATCATGGAAAAGCAGCACTACATGATCGGTGCTCAGTGGATCAGAAAATTCTCCTTTGGGACTATGGTTGGTATTGGCGCAATTGGTACACCAACGAATCTGACGATCAGAAAAAACAATGGCCAAACTAAGGATACCTATTCGTTCTATGGCGCTGGATTGTTTCTCGGTCAGCAGGTTTTTGATTACCGACCGTTTCGCATTATTGTTTTCGCGAATGCAGGTGGCGGCTTGTTATATCACCGTGGTGAAGCTAGCGGTGTAGCTGCAAAAATGGATACTGTAAAATTCCGCTCCGTTGACCCCGGTGTTTATGCGACGTTCTATAGCCGCGATAGTATTGATATCGGTGTTTCGCTTTCAGCTTTCATAGTCGATTTTGACAGCAATACTTCCGTTGAGGAAAAAGACCTTTCTGGTGGTTCGGTTGGTCTGACTTTTCGTAAACTTTATCACTGAATTTTCTAGCGGCGATGCTCTTCTAGCATTTTTGATAGAGTTGAATCCACTTGCTGAAATTCTCCTTGGCATCCGGGCTCGCAATGACTACCAAAACGTAAAAAGGCCCAGCATATGCAGCTAGGCCTTTTGTATAAATTAGAACTGTTTCAGCCTTTGCCGAAGATCGCTTTGAAAATCTTTTTGATCATGCCACCGACCGATTTAGATTCAATCGATTCAGGAACTGAAGACTTTGCTGCCGCAGCTTGGTGCTGTGGTTTTTGATGATGATCTTTGCGCGGCCTTTGATCGCGATTGCCGTCACGTTGTCCTTGTGGGCGGTCTCTTTGGTTTTCGCCTTTGTTGCCGCGGTTATCATTACGCCCGCCGCGATTTTTGTCTTGTTGCGGTCGGTTCTGATTGTTGCCGTGTGCTTGCTGTCCACGTGGACCACCAGACTGCGGACGATCTTGACGGTCTTGGTTTCGGCCGCGGCCTTGTTGGCCAGCAGCACGTTCGTTTTTATCACGGCCTCTATCGCCGCCACGGTCGCGTCCACCGCCATCACGGTCGCGTCCACCGCCATCACGTTTAGAACCACCTGGTCGTTCTCGGACCAAGGTTCCGTCTTCGTATGGGTTACCGGCTTCATCTTTGATTTTGAGATATTCAGGCTTCGGCCACTCTGAACTAACCGCGACTTCGCCGAGAAGTTCGTTGATTGCTGAGAGATTGTGACCGTAGTCGTCGCAAACTAGTGACCAAGCACTACCGCTTGCGCCAGCGCGCGCAGTACGACCGATTCTGTGGACGTAGTTTGGTGCGTCGTCCGGAAGATCAAAGTTATAGACATGAGTAACTTTTGAAATGTGCAGTCCGCGGCTTGCGACGTCAGTCGCGATCAATGCTTTGAGTTCGCCTTCTTTGATTCTCTGGATCAGCTTAATACGTTTCTTCTGTGGCAGGTCGCCAGTGATCAAATCCGCATCAAAGCCGTTCCCGGTTAGTTTATAGTGCAGCCATTCAGCTGTCAGCTTGGTGTTCGTAAAAACGATCGAACAAACTGGATTATGTTCACGCATCAGGCCGAGAAGTACGCGGAGTTTTTCCGTCGCGTTGCAGTGGACTGCTCGTTGAGTGATGTTCTCAGGAGTGATGACCTCTGGGGTGACAGAGATATATTCCGGATTTTCAAGGTACTCAAAAGCGAGTTCTTTTACTTCTGCGTTTGTCGTCGCTGAGAACAGCAGCTTTTGGCTCTGCTCTGGAATACGCTCAAGGAAGTATTCCACGTCTTCAATAAAGCCCATATCAAACATACGGTCGGCTTCGTCACAAACGAAAAGCTCAACCTCGGTTAGATTGACGATATTTTTCTGGCAGTAATCTTTTAGGCGCCCAGGCGTTGCGAAGATTACATCCACACCGTCTTTAATGCGTTTAGCTTGCTTGTCGTAGTCGATACCACCGAACACTGCAATTGAGGAAAGTCCGCAGGCTTCGAAAAGCACTTGCGCATCTTGCTCGATCTGCATGGCAAGCTCGCGTGTTGGACCGATGACGATTGCTTTTGTTTTCGTTGGCTGGCCAGCGACTTTTGTTTCGAGCAGCCTATTTGCGATCGTAATCAGGAATACACCGGTTTTACCAGTACCTGTTTGTGCGAATCCTGCGACGTGACGTTGTTTCAAAGTGTGCGGCAAACAAAGTTTTTGAACGGGAGTTGGTTTACTCCAACCAACTTTTTGAATTGCTGCTTTGGTTACATCTAAGAGCGGAAGATCATCAAAAGATTCGATTCCCAGTGCTGCGTCATCCACTGAGTTGATGACGATTGCGGGTCCATTCTCCGCTTCTATAACTGCAACACTGCCGATGATTTTATCTGTTTCTGCTGACGGTCGGTTTTCCATTTTATCCTGCAATTTCGACTTGTTACCTAAATGCCTGCTGGGTCAGCCAATCTTCTACATCAATTTTCGCTAGTTAAATCCGATACGAAAGGCATGGAACCCTAATCCCAGAGAGATTTACCATGTCAGACGCTAACGATCAAAATACCCCGAATGAGGACTTTTCACAAAGCAATGATGAAGAATCAACAGCTAGTTCGTTGGATGCCGCTGCCGAAGGGCAATCTCCTGAAATAAATGAAGAAATTAATAATAAAGCAGCAGCTCAGTCCCAGATACCTAAGGCAAATGCAAAAGTAGGTGCTGTTCGCCCTGCGCCTGCATCCTCGCCAAAATATGATTTAAGCACTTTGGTCGGTCGATTAGAGAAGAAATTGTCCGAGATTAACGAGGTCCTATGGGAAAAAGAAGGCATGCAGATGCAATTCGTTTTCCGCACGGGAATTCGTGAAGAATACTACCGCCGCTGGAAAGCTGAGGCGAATTTCTTCGTTGGACTTGCTGCTAGAATACAAAAGCGTATCGATCGGGAAAAAAAGCGCCTGAGAGAAGCTGGTTAAAGCCCCTTATTTTTAGAATACAATCTGTCATTGCCTGTCGTTGATTTCATGTGTTTAAATTGCGGTACACGATTCTTATCGCTGTTTAAATAGAATGGAAAAATCAATGCGAGTTTTAATGACTTCGATCCGAAACCGATTAGTTATTGTTTCTGCTTTAACGGCACTCTCTGCTTGTATTTCTCCCGGCGAAAAACGCCAGATGAAAGACGATCTTTTCTCCGCGCAGACGAGAATTCTCACTTTAGAAAAACAACTAACTGATACCTCGAAGGAAGCGAAAAATTATGGAGCGTCCAACGTCAAGAAAATCGCGTCGACTCAGGCTGACATGGACAAGTTGATTCGTGACATTCAGCTTCTTAAAGGTGAGATTGACACACTTAAAAACACTATGCGCACTGGTGTTGTCCCTGGTGAAGAGGGCGGTTCCGGCGTTACCCTTCAGTCCCTCGCTGAACGCGTCCAATCCGTTGAACAAGCGCAAGAAGAACTAATCGAAGCGTTGAACAAAGCTGGTGTTAAAAAATCGAAAAAAACTGAACGCAAAAGCTCTGCCAGTTTGAAGGAGTTGCAATCTGACTTCGATGCCAAGAAATATAAGAACGTTATCGATGACGCAGCGGAATTGGTTAAAAAAGAATCCGGCTCTGCTAAAAACGAAGTGAAATACCTCTGGGCCGAAGCCTATTTTAAGTTAGGGAAAATGCGGGACGCTGCATTGAAGTTTAATGATCTGGCGGATTCGAAGCCGACTTCAGAGATGATGCCAATTGTGAAGATGCGTCTTGGCGACTGCTTCCGTAACCTCGGTGATCCAGCTACGGCAAAAATCTATTATGAAGAATTGATCGCTGACTTTCCATCGACAGATGAAGCGGTTAAAGCTAAAGAGCGTCTCGCTGAGCTCGATGAAAAAGATAAGAAACAAGGCTAATGTTAATCCTCGGTATTGAATCTTCCTGCGATGAAACAGCAGCTGCTGTCATTCGCGATGGCACCGAAGTCCTGTCGTCAAAGATCGCTTCTCAGATCGCAGTCCATGCCGTCTTCGGTGGCGTTGTTCCCGAAATCGCATCTCGCCAACATTTAGAAGTGATCGACGATGTGGTCCGTGCTGCGCTCAGTGATGCACAGGTATCGATGGATCAAATCGATGCGGTCGCTATCACCCGTGGCCCTGGGTTGATCGGAGCACTGCTAGTTGGCATTTCCTACGCGAAAGGCCTAGCCATCGCTAGTAAAAAGCCTCTTATTCCTGTTGATCATGTGCATGCGCATATTCACGGCGGGTTGCTTGGTACGACCCTTAGTGCTGATCAACTATTTCCGTGCTTAGCCCTTGTTGTTTCAGGAGGGCATACCAACCTTTACCGTATGAATAGTTGGACGCACTTTAAGTTGATTGGCAATTCAATTGATGACGCTTGCGGAGAGTGTTTCGACAAAGTCGCAAAGATGCTCGACCTGCCCTATCCAGGTGGACCGAAGATTGAAATGTTAGCGCAGACCGGCAACGCCGCAAAATTTTCCATGCCTTTAATGGTCGCGGAAAAAGGGCGCATAGTATTTAGCTATTCAGGTCTTAAAACGCACATGGTTAATCTCATAAACTCGAAGCGCAAAGATTTGAATCCGGAAATGATTTCTGATTTGTCGGCATCGTTTCAAAAAGCAGCTTTTGAACAGATTGTGCGAAAACTTAATGAGGCTATTGAATTAGAAGGGGGGATTTTTAAGTCGCTCTTGGTAGCTGGCGGTGTGGCTGCTAGCGGTGCATTTCGACGCATGGTTGCTGAAAAAATTCGCATTCCAGCGGTTTTTCCAGATCTCAAATATTGCTCGGACAATGCTGCAATGATAGCAGCTTACGGCTATCACGTGCTTGTGGCTGAGGAAGCGAATCCGAGCCGTTTTTTTGACCACACATGGGATGCTTACTCGCGTTACGATTTTTCGAGTGCTCGCCTTTAACAGCGCCACGCTTATCGTTATAATAAAAGTGTCTAACTTGGTATATTTCATTCGACTATCGGTATTGGTCCGAAAGTTCTAACTCAACCTCAAACCTAAAATTTGTAGGGCAGCATGCGCGGTAACAGGCGGGATCCGTTATATCAAAAAAAATCTCTCGGGCAGGTATTCCTGACGACCGATTGGCCTGTTGTGCGCATGGTAGAGAAGTTGAAAGCGTTAAAAATCGAACGCGTCATGGAGATCGGGCCAGGAAACGGCATTTTAACGAGAGAGCTAGTTAAAAACGGTTTTGATATTACAGCTGTTGAGAAGGATGACCGTTTTGCCGAAAAAATGTCGGAGTATGCACGAGAAGTGACCGGTGATTCCTCGCTTACGATCGTGAACGAGGATGTTTTAAGATACGATTGGGAAGCTTGGATTGGTGCATCGAAGGCTCGTTCCGCTGTTATCGGCAATATTCCCTACAATATTTCTACGCCGATCATGCTGCGCGGCTTGGCAAGCTTTGGATCATTGTCTGCAATGATGTTTATGACGCAGCTTGAATTTGCAGCGCGTGTAGCAGCGCGGCACAATAACAAAGACTACGGTAGTTTGACGGTGTTTGCGCAGCTACGCGCAGAAATCTCTCTCGAGTTTCAGGTTCCGCGGACTGCATTTCATCCTGTTCCCAAAGTTGATAGCGCTGTTATTTTATTAACAGCTGGCAGGGAAAAGTTTACAGACGAACTGCTCAATCAAGTGGAATCACTAACACGGTTGGCTTTCATGCAGCGACGAAAGAAGCTGCGGAACAGCATCAAGGCGATGATCGAAGGTATTGACGAAAAAACGATTCCTATCGACCTTGAGCGTAGAGCCGACAATCTTTCTCCGGCGGAGTTTATGCAGCTGACGAAATTTATTATTAGCACCCGCAAGTAAATGACGTTTTAGTCATCGCCTTGATCTGGCGAATAAGAATCTTGAAAATTTAAATCAACTGTTACTTCTGATTGCATGATCCTAGCTTGGCAAGCCAGGCGGACTGTCCCGTCTAGGTCTAGTTTCATGCGTTCTAGTAGGTTTTTTTCGTCGCTTTTCATTGGCGACAAGTTTTCGGGAGCTGAGATTTTCACGGCGCATGTGCCACATCGACATGAGGCGCAGCCAAACCGCATACTAACTTTGCTACGGTTAGCCGCAGCTAAGATCTTCGTATTGCTTTCCACATCACAATTAACGCCAACAGGCGTGAAAAACAACTTTGGCATGCCAGTCCCGAATTAACTGATAATGTAATCTCTGATGACTTCTAGCGCTTCCTTCAATGATTCCTCTTCAGGCACCAAGGCGAAACGAGCGTAGCCTTTAATGCTCTCGCTTAGCCATGACGACGGACTACAAATAACACCGTGCTCGGCGAGTCCTAAGCAGTAGCGCACGTCCCCTGTTCCGAAGACTTCGGGAATTTTTGTCCAAAGATAGAATGTCGCGTCGGGTGCGTTATCAAGCAAGCCGAGGTTTTGAAATACTGGAGCTGCCATTTTTATGCGATTGGTAAAGATCTTACGTCTCTCTCGCACGTGTTCGTCATCATTCCAAGCGGTTATTGCAGCAGATGAAATAAAGTCTGGCGATCCGACGCCGAAATTAGCGCGGGCTTTCAAAATACCTTTAACAATATCGGAATCACCAGCAATAAACCCAGATCTGTATCCGGTCATTCCCGACCTTTTAGAAAGGCTTTGGAACGTCAACACGCGGTCTGAAGAAAACTGAAGGGGACAAGCCGGGCGTTCATCCTCTTCGTCATTTTCCACGGGCTTATTATCGATTTCTGAATTGTAGATATCGATATAGCAGTCGTCTGAGAGAAGAATCGTATCGGTCTTGTGAGCCCAATCGACAACATTTTTCCAGTATTCGCGTGTCGCTGTCGCACCGGTCGGATTTTGCGGATAATTCAGCCAAATAGCTGCGCAGTCTCTCTGGATGTAGGGTGGCATCTCCCAGGGTTCGAGAAGGTAGCCGTTAGATTCAGATAGTTTAATGGGAAACGGTATACCGTGAGCGAATTTTGTCGACGAACGGTAGACCGGATAGCCAGGATCTGGATAGACGATATGCTTTTTCCCGCCAGATCTGCCCACTAAGCACATAGCGATGTGGAAGATAGCTTCTTTAGATCCTGACGACGGGATGATGCTGTATCCGCTATCAGGTTTGATGTCGAAGCGGCGCTCAAGGTAGCCTTGTTGCGCAACCCTTAGATCGTCCGGGCCTTTAACGCTTGGATACTGGCTGATTTCAGGTATCGCGTTGACGCAAGCGTCACGAATCGGTTCCCAGGTTGGGATTTTAGGGTCGCCTGTTCCAAAGTCAAAAACCGGACGGCCTTTTTTGATAAGTTCTTTTTTTATTCTTGCGAGTTCCTCCATCGGGTACTCTTCAAGTTCAAGCGTGAGTTTGTTTAGTTTGTTTTGCGCATTCGCCGGCTGCTTATTTACGGCCATATTCGCTGTCTCCGATATAGTTGCGTGCATCCCAAATGTCGGGAAAAAATCTTTTCGATAATGTTTTGCTGAGATAGCTGACGCCACTTGAGCCGCCAGTCCCGCGACGGTTGCCGATCATCCGCTCAACCATAGCAACATGACGCTGGCGCCAAAGTAAAACGCCTTCATCTAGGTCAATCATGGCTTCTAGGGCTGAGTAAAGATCGTAATACTTATCCGACTGTTTGTAAATTTTAACGATTTCTTGACAAACCTGATCATTGGCCTGGTAGTTATCAGATATAGTTCTTGAAATAACATCATCAGGGATCGCGAAACCCCTCCTTTTAAGCAATCTAAGGAATCTGTCGTAGACCGACGGTGCTGCTAGAGCCGTTTCTAGCGCTGCGAATGCTGATGGATCATTCTTGTGAAATTTCATGTAGGCAGCATCTTTATAGCCCAGATAAAACTCAAGCTCTCTGAACTGCCAAGACTGAAATCCGCTCGCAGGATTTAGGCGGTCGCGAAAGGTGTTGAAGTCTGACGGCGTCATTGTTTCAAGGATGCCGACTTGATGAGTAAGAATAGTCTGAATGGATTGGATTCTATGAGCTGTCCTGTTGAACAGCATGAGATTGTCGGCATCGATTGCCGCAGCAGCTTTTTTTGCTTCGTGCAGAATCTGCTTAAACCACAATTCATAAACCTGATGAATGATGATGAACAAAACTTCGTCATGCTGTTCAGGTACAGTGAGTGGTGTTTGCAGAGAAAGTAGTTCGCGAACTTTCAGATAAGAGCCGTAGGTCACTGAATGACGCGTGGGCTCGATGAGGTCTTCTTTTCCGTGCGAGTCCATGGAGCTAGCCTTTAACCAATGGATGTTTGGTCCCCATGGTATCGTCTGCTCGCAGGTCATTCAAGGTGGATTAGGGTTAATTTAAATAAATAATATCTGATAGTTAGGAGCATTTAGGCGGCCTTGACGCTGCGATTTCTCTTCACGCCGGCTAAATGACTGCGATTTGGCAAAAAAAAAGAGGCCGAAGCCTCTTTTCTAGTGTGTTTGATTAGAGATCAAAATCCGACGATGGCGCTGGACCTTGTACTGGTGCTGGTGCAGCAGCTGCGGGAGCTGGTGCCGCGGGCATCGGTTGGATCGCTACCGGTGGCGATGCCAACATCGCTTGATTGAATGTATCAACCGCTGGCCTGACTGGAGGAGCAGCAGGCATTGGGTTGTATTGGTGACCTGGAGTTGTCGATTGAAGCGTGTCCAATGATTGTGCTGGATTGGCATTCTTATTCGCTTCGAAATTAAGTGCTTCTGTTACGTGGCCAAAGTTTTCTTTTATTTCACCAACTGTATTGTAAGTCTTTGCTGCATTACGAAGGTACTCTGTGTGCAAAAGAGATGGACTGGTATGAATATCAAGAATCATTTCTTTCTGTACGTGTACCATACCACCAACGACTGCCTTCTTTTGCATGTCGGCGAGTTTATCTTGAGCCATTGAAACTGGATTGAAAGCATTGAATGCTTCACTACCGGCTGCTTCAATTGATTTCGCAGCAACATCGTATTGATCTTTGACGATCGCATCCATCGAGCCACCAGTATAAAGTGCGTGACCAGCTTTTACGGTGTTTTCTGCTGTTGCGTAAGCGTTACCTAAGACTGGTGCGTTCCGCAAAGTGCTGCTCAAAGCCGCAGTGTCACCAGTTAAGATCTTACCAGTATTTGAACCGATGTTTACAATTGTTTGTTGTGTTTCATTGAGCTTATCTTGAGCGGCTTTGGTCAATGTTCCAGAGGGGTCAACTGCTAAGTTATTAGCAAATTGAGTGGTGTCTTCGACTTTTTTCTGTACCCCTTCAATGGAGTCTGTTGCAATCGTACCGAATGATCCAAGTACGCCGCCAACGCCATCGCCTACACCTTGACCGGCAGCTTTTGCAATCGCTGCAGCGTCTTCACTGATTAAGCCACCAGCTTTTTCACCAACATAACCTAAGCCGGTACTTGTTGCTTGGCCGTAGACTTTTGCTGTGTCTTGTACACCTTGTTTTAGCGCTGCGTTTGCGTCGAATGTTGCAACTTTTTCATCGACTTTTTGAAACTGAGTGTTGTTAGCTGTTTGGGCAGTCGCGCCGACTTTCTTCTCTTCTGCTAACACTGCCTGCAATTCTTTCTGAAGGGCTTGCTCCCTACCTTGTGTAAAGTTATAGACGGCTTTTGCCGTGTCCATTTCAGATTTTTTTGAACCCCAAACGTCAGACCAAGCACCGTCGTGGGTGGCTTTTTTCTGTTGCCACTGTTCGTGAGCTTCCCTCGTGTTAGTTGCCTGTTCGCGAATCTGCGCTTCAAGCTGCGCTTTTCGGTCCGCAACAGTAGTTCCGGCCAAAGAATAACCTTCTGACTGTTCGGAACTGGCGGTCAATTTGATTGTGTCAGTAAAAATACCATAACGGTAGGTGATGTTAGGTAGCTTCGATGCAAATCCACGCATGTGAGCGTCGACGAGTAGGAATACTTGATGAGTGCGTGGGAAAAAATGATCCATCACGGCACGAGTGTCAGTGAGATATTCAAAAAGAGGCGCGTCTGCCTTCGTTTTGATGCGATCAGCAACTGACTTTTCAAATGAGGATCCTGGGCCTGTTTTGCAATAGTAGGAATCGAATGCTTCACCGACCACAAAGTTCATGAAGTTAGAGATTGCCTGGTCTGTTGCCTTTACGTCTTTTAGAATATTTTTTTCTTTGTTTTTGATGTTGGTACGGACGATTGTATCGATGCCCTTACCTAACAGATTCTCTTGGTCGGTCAGACTGAATATTGACGATCTAGCTACGTCGACTAGGAAAGATTTGGTCAACTCGGCGCGGAGAACCTCGAAGCCCGAGTCTTTAGCGAGGGTATCAGCAACCATGTAACCCATAGTTCGGACAATACCGTGTCGAACGGCCTGGCGATCGGGAATGGATACTAAGGTCATGCCTTCAAACGACTTTGTGAATTTTGTCGTGCCTGAGCCCTTAGGTATATTTACCAGACATGATTTAAATATTGGTGTTTTACCACTGAACTTTACAGCTCCGGAGAAAGAGCAGAAGCGAGCTGCGTCTGGAGTGATTAAAATTTTGCCATTGCGCGCTTGAAAGATTTTGAAAGCGGCATCTGGAACAGCAGAGAGTGCTAAAATTAATTCAGCACTCATTGCTTGCGCAAGGCGTGTGTCCTTGACTTCGATAAAAGCCGCAACTTTCTCGCGAGGATCCCGTTTGTCTAGCTCTGCTTCCGGAGCCGAACAGACGTTAGTTCTAACTTCTTCGTTGAGCGCAAAGTTTTCCAAAGTTTGTAAACCAGACTGGCTTGAAGCCGGTGGTTTACATGCTGCAATCATTACAAGAATGGTTGATGCTAGCAGTCGTGGTGCTGGTAGTTTCATATTAGATCCTTTTATTGAGCTTGTGCTGTAAAAGTCTTATCGGTTCGCCCACGCAAAAACCTAAGGGATCTATTTAAATACATGTAATAACTGATGGTTAGGGGGTGTCGTTCTATGCCAAGTTTACGGTGAGATGACCGTCAACCACTCCATATTGGTCGTTTGCGGAAACATGTCAAAACCCTCCAACTGACGCAGTTGAAAACCAGGAACAAGTAAGTCTTTCAGGTCACGAGCTAGGGTTTCAACCTCACAAGAAACATAAATGACGCGGCATCGCGGGTTTCTTTTAAGAAGCGCTGCAATATATTCGCGCGTCGATTGAGCAAGGCCGCGCCGAGAGGGATTGACGACAATGAGGGATGGCGTCTTGTGCGTGAGTGGAATTAGGTGTTCGCTCTCTTCGACGCGCGCATCGATGAATAGAGTATTTTCTGAAAGCTTATTTTTCTTGGCGTTTGCCAGAGCATCGACAACGGCTTTCTTATTCTCTTCAATGCCGAGGACGTTATATCCAAGTCTTGCGAGCATCAGTGCCATTTGTCCTGTACCGCAAAACAAGTCCCAAGCAACTTCGCCCTGTGATGAGGGTCCAGCAAAGTGCTCGACTCTTCGGTAGAGATTGATCGCTTGCCACGGATTGATCTGAAAAAACGATGTTGGACCAATCTCGAAATCAAGATCACACAGGCGTTCTCGCAGGCGCTCTGTTCCTGAGATGCGAATGTTTTCTTCAGAAAAGATCGCATTGGTGGTTTCTTTATTGATGTTCATGTAGGTCGAGGTGATGCGGTGACCGCGACGCTGCAAAGATTCAGAGATTTTCCTGATTTCAGACTTTTTAGCCGCGTCAGTGACGACAAATGTCAAAATGATTTCGCCAGTTAAATGCGCAGCTCTTGC
>CAMAXT010000016.1 GCA_945862295.1 Pseudobacteriovorax antillogorgiicola | reverse complement strand
GGCTTCGATGGTCATAACGATTCCTTTCGTTAAGCACCGAGAATAGCCCGTCAAAGCATTGTTCCCGGTGCGGATTAATGTGATTCATCGAGGCATCTTACCCCCTAATAATCAAACCCGCCCGGTAACATTTAATTCGATTCAACTCGTTAGTAGCCATCGGAGATGATCCGTATCCTTTCGATAGGCCGCAGATTTTCCTAATAATAACCAATAGTTTTGTTGCTTCCTCAAGTTGCCGCTCGTCACAGCCGATAAGAATTATGACCATATATTTAGAGGTTAATCTGAAATCTTCGATCACATTGTTGATGCGGTTTGGGCTGCTTTTATTCATTTGCGCAGGATGCTCAAATGGAGATGACCAGGCTCAGGATGAAGAAATATCCAGCATATTTGACATTAATGACACCCATCAATCCAATCAACTTTTAGACGATCTATTCCACGATACGATGCAGTTTACTCGTGACGACCTACAAACTGGATCAACAAACTGCACAGACATCCTAGATGAAGGTCATATTGAAGACCGCATAATCACCTGGCCGAGCGAAGTAAAAAACTATTTTTTAGAAAATCTAAGCAAATTCCCAAATCCAGATTTAATTTCTCAATCAGTGCATGGTATCTACCTGGTCACTGACGCCACTCTGTATGACCAAAAAAGTAAAACAACCGCCGCTGGCTTAGCTTGCGACCGCGGCAGTGACTTCAAGGGTATTATCTTCCTAAACTACAATAGTGTGATTAAAAGACGCAGTTCTCTAGGTATTGGCGCCTGGCAAGAAACACGCTCGAAAACTAATAAGTATATCGACATCATTGAAGGCGATACCGCCTCGATCACATTGATGCACGAAATTTTCCATGCAATAGACATCAAACTGTTCATGCACGGGACGCCTGAAAACCTGCAAAAACGCGAAAATCTAAAAAGTAAATCGTGGATCGGTGACGAGCCGATTTTTAAACGTGGGCCAATCATTGCGCTAAACGGCAGCGATGATGCTAGCGCGGATTCTACCGACCGCCGATGCACACATCCGATTCATTCTGGCCTCAGCCTAACTGCAGGTTCAAGTGCTGAGGAGCTGGCTGCGGAACTGAAAAGACTTCAAGAGCAAACGAATTTTATCGTGCCATACACCATGGCAAGCCCCGCTGAAGACTTTGCCGAAACTCTGACTGTTTATTATTTTGGAGTTTTTCACCAAAGTTGGCAAAAAAGAACGGTTTCCTTCGAAAAGAAACCGCTATTTGTCCATGATACCGAATCTATTTTAAGAACGAAAAAACAGCATATAGATAAAACTTGCGCGCTAGCTAAGTTAGTTTTTGGTAGGTGCGAACTATGATATCCGCAAACTAGAGCTATTATTTAGCTTCCAACGCTTTCACTACCATCGAGCTAATTTCATCAGGTTTTAACGATGCGCCGCCGATCAAGGCTCCATCGATATCAGCTTTTGTGAAAAGCTCTGCTATATTTTTTGGATTTGCACTACCGCCGTACAAAATTCGAAGTGAGTCTGCAGATCCACCGAACCGAGACCGCGTGAGATTTCTGATATACTCGTGCGCGCTTTGTGCTTGGGCGCTGGTAGCAGAAACGCCGGTACCAATTGCCCAAACCGGCTCATAAGCGAGGACGATGTTATTTAATCCACTTATGGCATCAAAGACCGGATCAAGTTGATCTTTAATAACAGCTTCTGTTTGGCCGGCATTGCGTTGCTCTAGGGTTTCACCGAAGCAAACAATAGCTAAAAAACCGGCCTTCTGTGCCGACGCAGTTTTTAGGGCTACCGATTGGTTTGTTTCGCCGAAAAATTGCCGACGTTCGCTATGGCCAATCAGTGTTGCATTGACGCCAATATCAGAAAGCATCGGCAAAGAAACTTCACCGGTGAATGCGCCGGAGGTTTCCTGATGAATATTTTGAGCTGCGACATGTATGCCCATGCCAGAGGCTGTTGTGCGACAGGCATCAAGTAGAACAGACGGCACTGCAAATAATATGTCTACTTTCGCCGAAATACTGCGGTCTTTTGCTAGACCACAAGCGCTCGAAAATGCGCGAAAAAATTCTGGAACATCGCTGACAACTTTGTTCATCTTCCAGTTGCCGGCGATCATCTTCTTACGCATAATTACTCCCATTATTTCTGTAGAACTTTGATACCCGGCAAAATCTTGCCCTCGATAAATTCTAACGATGCGCCGCCGCCAGTGGACACGTGGGTCATCTGCGATGCTACACCTGCCATATTAACGACTGACACAGAATCACCGCCACCGATCACTGTCTTACCGTTGCACTCAGTCATCGCTTTTGCAATGGCAAGACTTCCCTTCGCGAATGCCGGCCATTCAAAAACACCCATTGGACCATTCCAGAGAACGGTGCGCGAGGTGCGAACGATTTCAGAATATGCGCGGATGGTTTTATCGCCAATATCAAGGCCCATAAGGCCTTCCGGGATTTCTGGCGTATCGATATCTTCTCTTTTTGCTGTTTCGGTAAATGAACTTGCGCAGCCATGATCGACTGGAAGATGAATCTTGACGTTGCGTGCTTCTGCATTTCTAAAGATCGACTCAACAAGATCCATGCGGTCAGATTCAACGCGAGAGCTACCGACGTTGACACCTTTGTATTTCAGAAACGTGTAGGCCATAGCGCCACCAATGACGAGGTGATGGCATTTATTTAGCAGGCTTAATATCACCCCGATCTTGTCGGATACTTTCGAGCCGCCCATAACAACAGTAAACGGACCAGCAGGATCCGCTAACACTGAACTCAGAGCTTCGATTTCTTTTTCGATTAGAAACCCCGCGGCGCGACGATCCGCTGCAAGCAGTTCTGGTACGCCAACTGTAGACGCATGCGCCCGGTGCGCGGTGCCAAATGCATCATTGACGTAAAAATCAATGCCCTTTGCCAGAGTGCGAGCGAACTCGACGTCGTTACTTGTCTCACCAGGATGGAAGCGCAGATTCTCGAGAAGCACCAATTGATTCTTACCAATGGTGTTTAACATTTGATCGACGGGCTCGTCTTGGTAGTTATTTACGAAAATAACTTCGACATCCAAAAGCTCGGCAAGGCGCGCACCAACGGGTTCGAGGGAATATTTGAGATCCGGGGCACCGTCAGGTCTCCCAAGGTGACTGCACAGGACAATCTTGTTAGTATGCTCAAGCAGGAATTTGATTGTGGGAATGGCTTCGCGAATCCTGGTGTCATCGCTGATGACGCCTTTTTTGATTGGAACATTGAGATCGAGGCGAACGAGAACTTTTTTGTTTGTTAGATCGAGATCTCTAACCGTACGCAGATTGATTTTGGCAGCCATGGCTTATCCTTACTTATGCCGACCAACGTGGTCGAGATATCAGTAGTTTACAGGCCGGAACTAATAACATTTGTCGGCTCCCTTAGCAATAAGGCTATAAAATGACAGTAAATCACCTTTTTTTGATCGATCCACTTGCGTCTTTAAACTTGGCCTTAGACTCAAGTTTGAGAATGATGTTTGCCCTAGAACAACTCGGGCATCAGATTTGGGTTTGCGAGCCAAGGCACCTTTATTGGTCGACACCACAGGTCGCTGCCGCTGCAAAAGCCCAAAAACTGTCATTCAAAGGCGATGCGCAAAAGCCGCATGTCGACCGCGAGGAAGCTCATAACTTGGATTATTTCGACGCCGTACACATGCGAAAAGACCCGCCCTATGACCTCGACTACATCACCACGACGTGGATGCTCGATACTGCTGGCGCTAAAGCAAAGGTTTACAACAAACCAGAAGCCTTGCGGACATATAATGAAAAACTGCTGATTTTTAAATTCCCTCAGTTTGCAAAACCTGCACTCTTTTCTTCAAATGTCGATGACATCGTTAATTTCATAAAAACTACGGCTAAAGGCGACGGCATTATAAAGCCGCTGCATTTGTTCGGCGGTCGTGGCGTTCAGCGGGTGACGATAAAAACTCCAGATGAGGAAAAAAAGGCGCGACAACTTCTTGCGGCCGAAACATTTGAAGGCAAAACGGCAAAGCTCGTCCAAGGATTCGACTCCAGTATTTTTTCTGGAGAAGTCCGGGCCTTTACTGCCTTCGGTGAACCAATCGCCTGGTGCTTAAAAAAACCAGCTGCGGGGGAATACTTGGCGAACACAAGAGCAGGAGCGACACTACACAAATACGATCCGTCAAAAGAAGAACACGAAAGAGTCGCTAAATTCGCGGCCATTCTAAATGATTTAGGCATGCCGTTTGTTGGGTTCGATATCATAGGCGGCTTCGTTTCTGAGGTAAATATCACTAGCCCTCGCCTACTCCAAGCGCCGGGAGATACTGAATATTATTACGTAAAAATGGCTAAATTAGTGGATCAGGATTTAGCAAAGAACTAGTTATTCACTGTTTTTATGATCCTGCCGACAAGTATTGGTAGGAGATATCTATGAAATATATCGTGTTATCTTTAATCATTCTTTATTCAAGCTTAGGCTTCGCTAAAACCGAAACCGCAGCTTGGCGAGGTCCGCACACCTTAAACCGCGTGCTGGTAGCAAGCGATAGCGATCAAACAGCCAACTACTTTTTGCCCGTTAAAAACAGCAAAAAACCGAAAATTACTGCACCGCTCATCACTACGGAAACAGTTCTTGACCCTGTACGAAAATTTAAGCATTTGAAGATTACTGAACAAACAAATCTTTCAGGGCCGACAGAAAAAGCAAAATAACCCTATTTTGAGCCGTGCACTAAGCCTTTTTTTCCATCAAAAACCACAAATGACATCGCTGCTGTCGTATAGGCAGCATTCCAAAAACCTTCTGCATCCAAGGCGATCCAACCATAAAGTCGTTTAAGAGCTACTGCCTCATTAAACGCAAGACGACCGGCTTTTTCTAATGTCCAACCGTCACGACATCTCGTCTCAAGACGCACCGCTAAGCCGTCATCAACGATCTCTTCGCCAATGCCAGTTGCGCTGATTCCCGCAAATTTAGAGGCATAGGTTCCAGCAACAGTTCCGGAGTCACTAACACGTCCTGGGAATTCAAAGCCGCGGCCACCTGTGCTGGTACCGACAAGGATGCGTCCCTGAGCGGTTCTGATCACGCAACCGACAGTGTCGCACCCTGATTCGGGTACCTTCTTCACCCAGTCATTGACGCGCGCTTCGGTGAGACTGGAGGCAACCGGTAAACGGAGCTTCCGGGCCAATAGCTCTGCTCCCGGATTGGTCAATACCCGAGAGCTTTCAGATTGAAGATGTTGAGCGAGTAGACTGGGGTTTTTAATATAACTGCATGATATTACAGCTGAAAAACTCTGGCGAGCGCCGTCCATAATTGCCGCAGTCAACCGTGTTTGGCCATCAGACTGCAGCGCTGAGCCGGTGCCAGCGTTAAATTGGGGGTCGTCTTCGAGTTTTCCGAGCACCTGAGTCAAAACCTGCATCGGGTCAAGACCGGCATTCAGAGCTTTGATTGCCTCTGCAGCGGACGTTTTTAGCGCCGCGGTCGCTTTACTGACAGTATCCGGAGTTTTCGGATCTTGACCCCCGGCCCCACCGTGTAAAAGGACAGTTGATCCGTGACATTGACCGTAAAGCTCAAGCATAATGGGGGTCCGTTGTTAAATACTTAAAAGGTGCACAATGAAATTCCAAGTCTCAAAATACCTTTTGCTAGCACTCGCTACAATCCTTAGTGGTTGCGACAAGTGTAGCAGCAGCGCCCCTTCGACCACGACGACGGTTGAAGCAACCGAAACTCCAGTACCGACTGAAAACTCCGTTGGTGAGCTACAGATCAGTGACATCAAGCCAGGATCTGGCGACGAAGCAACAGACGGTAAAAAAGTCACTATGCACTACACAGCAACTCTGAGCGACGGCACCAAATTTGATAGCTCGTTGGATAGAGCGACTCCCTTTTCTTTCACTCTCGGGTCGGGCCTCGTCATTGCGGGCTGGGACATCGGCGTTAAAGGCATGAAAGTCGGAGGTGTGCGCAAACTCGTTATTCCTCCGCACCTAGCATACGGCTCACGCAGTGTGGCGAGTGTGATACCGCCGAACGCGACGCTAATATTTGAAATCGAATTACTTAAAGTCGAAGATCCTTCGCAATAGAGAGAGAAAAAGAACATGAGTAAGCTCAATCAATGGGGAATCCCCATCTTGTCCGGCAAAGACGTTCGACAAAGCTTCGTCGATTACTTTGTTAAGAACGGCCACCAAAACATTAAATCATCGCCAGTTGTGCCACACGACGACCCAACGTTGCTGTTCATCAATTCGGGAATGAACCAATTCAAAGCGATTTTTCTTGGCGATAACCGCCAAGGCCTAAAACGCGCTGCCAATTCGCAAAAATGTCTGCGTGTTTCTGGAAAGCACAACGACTTGGATGAAGTTGGACGAGACACCTATCACCAGACTCTTTTCGAGATGCTAGGAAACTGGTCTTTCGGCGACTATTACAAGAAAGAAGCAATCGGCTGGGCGTGGGATCTCTTAACGAATGTCTGGAAGTTGCCAAAAGAGCGCTTATTCGTTAGCGTTTACAAAGATGACGACGAGGCCGAAAATCTTTGGAAGTCTGAGACCGACATCGATCCAGGTCGCATCATGCGTTTTGGCGACAAAGAGAATTTCTGGGAAATGGGCGACGTTGGACCTTGCGGCCCTTGTTCCGAAATTCATTTCGATATGGGTGATCCCGCAACACGTGACGCTACATTCAAAGATAAAATCGAGGGTGTGAATGGCACCAATGCCCGCTACATCGAGATCTGGAACTTGGTTTTCATACAGTTTGAACGGATGCAAGACCGTAGTTTAAAGCCGCTGAAGAACAAGCATGTTGATACCGGCATGGGATTTGAACGTATCTGCTCAATCATCCAGGGATCGGGTTCGAACTACGAAACTGATCTATTCCGTCCGATCCTAAACACAATCTCAACGATGACTGGCATTCCGTATAAGCCAGGAGTCGAAGGCACACCGCACCGCGTTATCGCCGATCATTTACGTGCCCTAGCGTTTGCAATCGCAGACGGAGCAACACCCGGTAACGAGGGTCGTGGCTACGTTTTGCGCCGTATTCTGCGCCGCGCTGCTAAGTTCTCACAAGAGCTGAACCAAAAAGATCCGTTTATTTATAAGCTCGTTCCGACTTTGGTTGAAGTTATGGGTGATGTGTATCCGGAACTCGCTCAGCGGAAAGACTACATCAGCCAAGTGATTCTCGCTGAAGAAGAACGTTTTGTAAAAACTCTCAAAGATGGCCTCGCGCGCTTTTCAAAAGTCGCAAACGAGATGAAAGCGAAGAACGAGAAGGTTGTCTCGGGAGTCGACGTCTTCACTCTTTACGATACCTACGGTTTTCCAAGCGATTTAACCGCACTCCTTGCTGAAGAGCATGGCATGACCATCGATCATGCTGGTTTTGCTACAAGTATGGAAGAACAGCGGGAGAGAGCTCGTAGCTCTGCTAAATTCGATGCATCACTCGCAAGCGACGAGGGCTGGACGATTTTAAGTCCAGGTGTTGACACGGAATTTACTGGTTACGAAACTCTAGAAGCAGACGCGAAAGTTTTGCGTTACCGCGAAGTCAACGACGACATTCTCGTCGTACTTAATAAGACTCCGTTCTACGCTGAAGGCGGTGGACAGGTCGGCGATATCGGTACACTTACTAACAGTCACATCTCATTGAAAGTGACTGATACGTACAAGATCCTCGATATTCACGTGCACAAATGTTCGTTGCTAAACGGCCTGGTAAAGAAAGAATTTTTTGCAACACTGACAGGCAAAGTCGACCGCGAAGCTCGCATGGCTACGGTTAGAAATCACTCCGCTACGCACTTACTTCAAGCAGCGTTGATTTCGGTACTCGGCAACCACGTTCAGCAGCAGGGCTCGCGCGTCGCGCCCGAAGGGCTTCGCTTTGACTTCACACATCCAAAAGGGCTATCTGCAGACGAACTCTCACAGATCGAACGCCTTGTGAACCAACAGATCATGCATAATTCAACCGTCGATATCCAAAACAAGTCACTCGATGCAGCGAAAAAAGAGGGTGCCACGGCCCTTTTCGGTGAAAAGTACGGCGATTCTGTCAGGACAATCAAAATGGGCGGATTTAGCTATGAGCTTTGTGGCGGCACCCACGCAAAAGCTACTGGTGACATCGGTTTGCTAAAAATCTGCGGTGAATCTTCGATCGCAGCTGGCGTGCGGCGCATCGAAGCTCTTACCGGCCAAGGAGCGTTAGATTATCTTTCTAAGAAATCTGACATCGTCGGTAATCTAGCAAGATCGCTTAAAGTAAAACCAGACGGCCTTGAAGCTAAAGTCGAAGATCTAGCGAAGAAAGTCTCCGATCTTGATAAAGAGATCAAATCGCTTAAAACCGATCAGATAAATATTCAAGTCAGCGACATGATCTCAAGGTTCTCGACGACGATGGGCGGCGTTTCCTGCGTTGTGAAAAAACTTGATAGCAATGCATTTCCTAAAGCCCTGCACCAAGTGCTTCTCGATAGTCTCGCGGCCAAGCTAAACAATGGTGTCGCAGTGATGACCCATGTTGAAGACGGAACTCTTTCACTTCTGGCTGCTGTTGGTGACCAAGCGCGAGGACGAGTAAAAGCAGGCGACCTCATTAAAGAGCTTTGTAAAATCGCCGATGGCCGAGGTGGTGGCCGTCCGGATAAAGCCCAGGCCGGTTCGAAATTTCCTGAAAAAGAAACGGCCGTTCTCGATGCAGCGCTGAAGTTGCTACATAGTTCTCTTACCTAATAAATGAAACCCCCCGGACATTTTCGGGGGGTTTAAGTTTCTTTGAATTCATAAATTATAAAACACAGTACATGTTATAAACGTGTCATTCATTTTTTACTTATCCACCTGAGACTGGATTTTTACTCTCTTCGGTTGGTACTTTCGTTTCAGTTGGAGTTCCCTCTTCGGCAGGTTTCGGTCCTTCAGTCGGTTCAACTTTAGGTTCCGGCGTTGTCACTGGGCTAGTTGGTTTGCTCACATCGACTTTTTCAAATGGATCATCCACTGTCGGTGGTTTCACAGCGACAATTTTTTCATCCACAGGTGGTTTGGAAATTGTTGGATTAGGTTTAGACTCCGTAGCAACTGGTTTATTTGGCTGATTGATCGGAAAATTGCCGCTTTGCGCATCCGGTTTTTGTGAAGGATATTTCACCTGCTGAACTGGCTTGTAAGTTGTTGCGCCGTTGTCATTTGAAGCTTTTACGCTTTGTGCGTGACCAAAGGCCTGGACAATGACTTTTACCAGTTCGAGCCACCATTCATTGTCAACGGCATCGACGGAATCTTGTGGATCGATAGACCCATTTAGTGGGAAGTCCTTATTTACAAAGCGTTTGACGCTTTCGTCATCTTCGACATTATAAAGTACTTTAGCGCTGAATGACGTAATGGATGGGATCGACTTTCGACGGCTTGAATACTTCGCTGTTGCTGGGTCGTAGTAATCGACATGAATCGTACCAGAAAGATGCTTCACCGGAACGGTCGTGATCAGCTGCATTTGTGTTCCGAGAGGTAGTCGAACAAATTCAGCCGCGATGAGTTTACCTTGGTTTGTTAAAATTCTAGTTTGTAGCTTCAATCGACTGTCATCAACGGGTCCAAAAGCATTGCCTTTTTGACTGAATAGGCCACATGCTATGTCTAAACTAGAATCGGGTTTGGCTTGGGCATTGCTTACGACGATCGTTTTTGAATCCATGAAAGCACACGTTAAGAACGAACCTGAAACTTCGACTGGTTCGTCAGCAGAATCATCTTCGTCTTCATCATCTTCTTTATCTTTGTCGTCGTTGCGGGTGAGACCAATGCCGCCACCGGCCTTAAAGTCACCGGCTGAGTTGCAGCCAAAGGAAAGGCTGAACAAAGTCAAAAATAAGGACAATGACATCCGGCTAATCATAAACCCTCGTTGAGTTAGGAGAGAATGATAGTCTATCGGTTGGCCATGATGAAAAGTTTACTAACTCATTAATTTAAAAAATAAACCCCACGATCTCATGGGGTTACTGTCTTAAATTGGATATTAAATTAGTGGCTAGATTCGGCAGATTTAACCGTATCTTGATTGCGTTGCAGGGAATTTATAGCTGCAAGCGTCGCATCAATATCACATGCTGTTCCTTCGCAACCGTAGATTTTTTGCACACGCCCGATATCACCTTTTGAGAGAAGTCTGTTTGTTAATCCCGGTCCAATAAATACTGTCGGCGACATAACTGAATTACGGTCAACGCTTGCAATAACATGAGTGAGTCCTAGCAAATGTCCAAGTTCATGCATCGCCAGTGTTTGCATGTCAACGACCTCGCGTGCATCTTCTGAAACCGCAGTCACTGAATCACCAATGAGGTAATAGTTGCTATTAAATCGTATATCAGCGGTTGAAATTTTTTTCGCGTCTTCTCTGGTATTTTCCCAAATGGTTGTTGCCAGTACGAGTTTCGGTTTACCTGTTTTATCCCAGTGCCCATCGAGATAATGGCCGTTAACGTTGTCACCTAATGAGCTATACAGATCTGGGAATGAATCGCCAGAAATGCCGTTGTGAACGCCTTGAAACACGAATAGCTTTTTACCAATCGCCATTTCCCAAGTAGCCATCGCTTTTACTAATCCGGTCTTTTGCTCCGGTGTCAAAGATTGGTCGACTTTAAATTGAATCGGTAACGTGCTCCAACCATGCGGCGAATGGAGTCCGTACTGCAAAGATGCAGGATCTTCACTGCCATCATCTTCTTGCAACTGCGTGTCGTCTTTAAGCGAGACTTGGTACATCTGCGCGCCGCAGGCGACAAAGTTTGTAAACAAACCACCAATTACCAGAACGAATAGTGAATACCGGAGAAACAACAGAGACCTCATCTGTAACTTGATGACCTGATACCTATCGACAGCCGGTCTAAGTACCTTTAGAGAAAGTGTAATCTGTTGATTTTAGTTTGGTAAATCGGGGATTTAGCTGGTAGATCTCGCGGGGAAAACAGGGACGGAGATTGTTGATCTCCGCCCATAAGTGGGATTAACGAATACAAGCCTGGCCTTCAGGCCTTACGGTATTAATTTGAACGGTAGACAACACGTGCACACCGACGACTGATGTTGTGTTGTTCTGTGTAGAGCCAACGTTCACGTTGACCTTTTGGTCCGCGAGACGTGCGTTGCAGTGCAGATTAATGCTGAGGTTAGTCGATACGTTGACGTTTACTTTAATGCAGTAGTAACCGTTTTTGTTCATCAGGTTGTATGTTGGTGAACCAAGAACGTTGACTCCAGCTTCAACCAGAGTAAGAAAAGGTTGGTCTGTGTTTTCGTTGTCGTTGATCAAGTTGCCGAATCCGCCGACAGAAACGCTTGCGCTAATTTTTTTATAATTGCCGACTGTGCCTTTGAATGGGTGGCCGTTCCATTTCGCGAGACATTTGTGCAATGCATCGAGGTCGCCGTCGCCCGCTCCAGGGATGATTGGTGTACTAGGATTAGTTGCACCTGGATTAGTACCAGTACCGCCGCCGTTATTGTTTGTGCCTGTGCCATCGGCGGCGGCGTCGGTTTCTTCACCATCAGCCCAATCTGGAGTCCAATCGTTTTGTCCGCCGCCTGGAAGAATGTCTTCACCGTTTGAACCGGTTTCGCCGGTGGTGTTATCACCTTCTTCGTTACCATTGCCTTGAGGATCGGTTCCATCTTTGCCAACCGTCGAGCCGTTTTCATCAACGGACCCACCAGACTGATTGACCCGCTGGTCGCCGCTTTTGCCGCCAGTAGATTCGTTTTCTAGAAAGCTAGGATCTTGTCCACAGCCTACGAGGGTCAATCCGATCGCGACGCAAAGGGCTAGTGTAACCTTCATCATTAATCTCCTCTAAAGGGGCTTCCCCATTACCCTGGATTCGAAGTGTCGATTTGAGAATTTTTCAATGCCTCACAATCAACGAGCGGTGACTCGGAGCCAGCTAAATAAAACTTTAGGGATTGCAAAATTATCTGGTTTTATACTGTGCTTTTATATAGTTAACTTGGGTGCAGATCTTATCTTAGATTCAACGGTCAGTTTGGTTTACCATGTAGTCTCGGATTTTCCAGCGCCAGCAAAATGGCCGAAATTCAATCCTGTCAAACAGATTTGGAACAATCAAATGAGTGAGTTAGCGGTTACATACAATCCAAAAGATTACGAAGCTCGTCTTTATCAGCATTGGCTCGATAAGAAATACTTCGTTGCTAATAAAGACAGCGGGAAAAAACCGTACACCATTCTGATGCCACCTCCCAATGTAACAGCCCAACTTCATATGGGGCATGGTGTTGGTGGGACGATGCAAGACATTCTGGTGCGCTGGAAACGCATGTCAGGCTACGAAGCACTTTGGCTGCCGGGTACAGATCACGCTGGTATCGCAACACAGATGATGGTTGAGCGCTCCCTCGCTGAACAAGGAAAAACAAAGGCCGATTTAGGTCGTGAAAAATTCGTAGAAACTTGCCAAGCCTGGAAAGAAAAATACGGCGGGATGATTCTGAATCAATTCAAAGGAATGGGATTTTCCTGCGACTGGAGCCGTCTTTCTTACACGATGGATCCGGGGCCATCGTTGGCCGTTCGTCGCATTTTTGTCGATCTTTTTAACGATGGACTGATCTACCGCGGTGAACGACTTGTAAACTGGGATCCGGTTTTGAAGACGGCGATTTCTGATGATGAAATCGAGTCGATCGAGTTATCCGGCGCGCTTTGGCATTTAAGATATCCGATCGATGGAAGCACTGAGCAGATCATCATCGCTACGACTAGGCCGGAAACCATGCTTGGTGACACAGCTGTAGCTGTTCATCCTGACGATGAGCGCTACAAACATTTAGTTGGTAAGAACGTGAGGCTGCCGTTAACGGGCCGCCTCATCCCAATCATTGCTGACGATTATGTAAAGAGCGAGTTTGGAACCGGCTGCGTCAAGATCACACCGGCTCACGATCCGAACGATTTTGAAATAGGCAAACGACACAAACTTCCGTTCATCAATATTATGAATGACGATGCTTCGCTGAATAACTCGGTTCCAGAGAAGTTCCGCGGCCTAGACCGTTTTGTTGCACGCAAAGAAGTTGTCAAGGCCATGAAAGAACTCGATCTCTTTGAGAAAGAGGAATCGCACCGTAACGTTGTACCGCATTCAGAACGCAGTAAGTGCGTCATTGAACCGAAGCTATCACTGCAATGGTTTGTTGATATGAAAACGATTGCGAAACCAGCAATCGAAGTTGCTAAGAATGGCGAGCTTAAATTTCATCCGGATTTATGGAAAAAAACTTACCTTCATTGGCTTGAAAACATCCAAGATTGGTGTATTTCTCGCCAGCTTTGGTGGGGTCACCGTATTCCGATTTGGTACTGCGAAGAATGCAGCCACTCTTTCGCTGAGGTTGAGGACCCTTCGACATGCTCGAAGTGTCATAGCAAAAAAATTCGCCAAGACGAGGATGTCTTAGATACCTGGTTTAGCAGCTGGCTTTGGCCATTAAGCCCAATGGGCTGGCCCGACGAGTCGTCTGACCTTAAGCATTTTTACCCGTCCGACGTTCTGGTCACCGCCCCGGAGATCATTTTCCTTTGGGTTGCGCGCATGGTCATGGTTGGTCTTAGAACACGCGGAGAGGTTCCGTTTAAAGATGTGTTCCTAACCGCGACAGTTTGTGACAAACAGGGCCGCAAGTTTTCAAAAACTCTCGGCAACGGCATCGATCCTCTGGAAGTCATCGATAAGCACGGAACAGACGCCGTTAGATTCACCGGCGTCCAACTAGCTCCCCTTGGCGGCCGCGTTAAGATGTCACTCGAAGATTTTGAAACAGGTGGCAGGTTCGTAAACAAAATCTGGAATGCTTCCCGATTTTTGATGGGCTATCTGACACCTGGGCAAAAGCTCAAAAAACTATCTGAAATCGAACTCGATCTTCCAGGCAAGTGGCTACTAACCGAACTGTCGGACGCAGCCGCCGCAGTTGACAAAAATCTTGCTGCCTACCGCATTAACGACGCCGTAGACGCTGTTTACCAGACTTTTTGGGGAACATTCTGTGACTGGTCTCTAGAGATCTCCAAACGTCCTTTGAACGGCACTGATCAGAAAAAGAAGGAGGACACTCTCTCCCTACTTGTCTACGCCCTCGATACCATCCTGCGTCTTGCGCACCCGGTGATCCCATTCATTACCGAAGAGATTTGGCAAAAGCTTCCAGCTCACCCTGATCTACAACGGAAAGAAAGCATCGTAATCTCGGCGTTCCCGACTTCCGACGCAATCCCGAGATATCCGGCAGAGTCCGAAGAATGGAAGACAGTACAAGCTTTGATCTCAGGAATTCGCTCTGTACGCACTCAAGCTGTTATACCACCGAAGACTCAACTCGATGCTGTTGTAAAAGCGGAACCAATAATTGCGGCTCTATTTAACTCGTTCAAATCAGACATTGTCAGACTTGCGAACCTAAAAGACTTTAGCGCTGATCCAGCTGCTAAGCCTAAAGGCCAGTCGCTCGTTGATGTGGGCAAGGGGTATGAGACCTATGTCCCAGCTGAAGGCTTGATTGATATCGAAAAAGAGAAGAAGCGGATGCAATCAGAGATTCTGCGCATCGAGAAGATCGTTAAAGGCATTGAGAGTAAGCTTGCGAACAAAGCTTTCGTCGAGCGTGCTCCCGAGGAAGTGATCACTCAGAATAAGGAGCAGCTTGCCAACATGGCAACTCAAATGGCCAGCTTGAAGCGGAACCTTGATTCACTTGTTTGAGAGATGCGCTAACAAAGGTCCGGGCCTTCATGGCCAGGATCCTTCGAAGATTAATACTTATAAGTGACTTCTATCTTCTGGTCGGAGGTATTGCTTAACGAAGAAATTGTCAATATTCCCGTGTCTTTTTCGAATACGTAATCAGTAACGGCCTTACCATCGACGAGAACTTTTAGGATTTTAGTCGGAGTTTTTGACATGATGAAAACACCAGACTCAGGCTTAACCGCTTCGACAACCATATCTTTGATAAACGCCGAGTAATCTTTGATTTTGCACGGGTCATTCTTCAAGCCTTTTGTCGCCGTTATCAATGGAAAGTAGGACTCGCCGTTGAGATCTTCGCTAGTACATTTATCGTCAGGTGCCAACGCATGAAACTTTAACCCGACGACAGAGTTATCAGCCGAAAGCTTCGTTTTAATCGCATCCAAGCTTGGGATGTTATTCTTCAAGTCTTTATTGTCACAACCTGGATCGTGGGTATCAGACACGAAAATAATATTGACGAGAGCACCCTTACGAAACCTAGACTTGCCTTTGTTTTTTTCCAAAAATTGGGCGACTGCTGTTATCCCTGCTTCGCAGCCAACTGCATGATTCGTCGATTGAGTATGCGATTTAAAACAACTTTGACCATTTGCATTTTTCTCTTCAGGTTTAAACCATTTTCCTGCGCAGCCATCGATCGACCATTTATCTAATACGCCTTTTGCAGCAACTGACCTAAAGCTTTTAATTGATTTTTCATCGACAAAATCAAGAAATCCGGGCTCAGAATCAATGCCGTTGTACCGAGAGATGCCCGGATGTGTCTTCGTTAAATTGGAGCGATCACCGACCATTGTGCTCATCACGGAAATCATAGAACGGGTTGGCCAAACATCGTCGTTCGCCAAACTGTCAAAGCCAGATGCTGTGTTGGTGAGGATTTCTTGCATTGATACAGAGTTGTCGATGACGAAAACGAAATCCACCATCGGCGCTTTTGCTTTAGGTCCGAAACTAAAAACTTCTTTGCGAAGACCCGCTTCTACATCGTCAAAGACGCTCGTAGCATTTCCGTCTGATGTATTGTCAAGTTCAACAGGTTTAATCTGGTCGACGTCGTCGATATCTTTTTCCTGATCATCTGGTGCCGTAGCAATTTGCTCGTTCTCTTTTTTAGGATTGTCTTTTTTTGTTGATAGACCGCCGCCCTCGCCACCGAAGTTCGCTGAGTCACAGGCAACAAACGAAGATAAAAGACAAATCAGTAAAGCATGCTTTCCGAATTGAGATTGCATAGATCGACTTCCTGGTTATAAGTAATCTTTCCTAGCGGATTTATCGGTATTTGCTGAGTTTTTCTTGAATATTTCCTCGGAGTGCAACTAACCTTAGGATTACCAACAACATAGCGGAAAATAACGACATAAAAATAGGCCAAATCTTGCGACCTGGCCTATTTTGAGGAAACTACACCATCCTGGTGCAATCACCTTACCGCTGAACGTTAATCTTTCTGAAATGAGTCGCTGAAACGTTTGTGCTCATATGCTCGACAACCAGTTTCATTGGGATTGCAAAGTTACGAGCTGTTTCGCCGCCCCAGTGCAATGCAACGACGTAGCCTGTTGCACGGTCTAGTACAGGTGAACCGCTTGAACCACCTTCTGTATCGCAAGTGTGAGTGATAGTTTGACGAGTAGCTACTTCTTCAGGAACGACTGAAGCCAGTTTGCAACCTTCTGAACGATCGATTTCTTTTTGTCTTGCAGCTGGGTGCGATGCCACGATGAGTGGTTGATCGACAACGATTTCACCAGCCCAGAGTGTTGCTACTGGAAAATTAGATTCCAGCGCTACAGCTTCAGATTCGCCATCTTCGTAGAAGATTTCGATAGTAAGAGCATCGATCTTACCAGTGTCTTGTGCTGCTAAGTCGCGTGCTTCGAGTGTCCAAGTACCATCAGCGCTTTTGCCGATGAATGCGCTAAGAGTTGTGCTGCCAGTCAAAATGGTGTCGATGCCTCCACCGCTGCCACCAGCGCGATCGTGCAATGTAGCGACTGTGCCGTCTGGAGACTTGAGAGTGACTTGAAGATCACCAACGTAGGTGTGAGTTGCTTTGAGATTCACTTTGATGTTCTTGATCGTTTTGTCGAAGTTGACGTCTAGAGTCTTGGTAACACCGGTAGGATCGTTGTCGGGAACCTCTAGGTTAACGTCGTTGAAAGCGAAAGTTTCTGATGTTCCACTTGGAGCAGTGACTCTTTCAACCCTGTAGACAGCGTAATCGTAAGTTTCATATTTAGCCAAAACTTCGACGCATTTGTAAAATTCATGCTGGTCAGCAGGAAGATCACGCTCGTAACCCATATGGAACTGAATGGATTCACATGGCTTGAATTCCCAGCAGTGGTAGTTAGTCAAAAAGAGATCTTCTGCAATGCGAGAACCAGTACAGAATCCAGAACCATCAACTGTTTCAACGCGTGCAACGATTTTTGATTTGTCATAAGCGTCGCTGCCAGCAGTGGCTTCGATTGGCTCAAGATTGTTGTCGCCAATAATTCTACGTTCGGTCAACCATGCTGGTAGATCCTGAGCTACTGCAGCTGACGAACCTAAAATAGAAAACGCGAATAGAGCGGCAAGCATATGCTTTTTCATCAATTTCTCCTGGATGAAAAATACTGTTTATGGTTCTTGCTTATTCTATAGCGCTGTACTGGCCAGCCAGTCAATTGATTTTTAAGATTTAGATAAATTAGTCAAAAAAATGAGTCATATCGGCAGTGTGTCTCCCTACTGACGCACTGTTTTGACACACTTCTGGATGAGAACAGCGGCTTCTTCGAGCAACGCCTGTTCGATATTTAATGCAGGTGTGAGACTTAAAACATTTCCCTGATTACCGCTGGGTATTGCGATCACACCTTCAACGCGCAAAAGATCCATCAACTTCGCACCTGTACCGTCACCAGAAAACTGCACGCCAGTCATCATGCCGATGCCGCGAACATCAACGAACAGCGCACTATCACGCAACAACGTTCTAAGCAGCGCACGAAACGATTCTCCGAGTTTTGAGGCGGAATTTATCACGTCTGCATTCTTCAATTGATTGATCGTTGCCGATCCAATGCGGCAACTGAGTGGATGCCCAAAAAATGTTCCTGTATGTAATGCTTCCGATTCACACGTTGGCCACGCACTCATCGCGTCTTCACTGCCAACGCAAATCGAAAGAGGCATGCCACCACCGACGGCTTTACCAAAGCAGGTAAGATCGGCTGCGACGTCATCAGTGAAGCTGATGCGGCCAGCACGGCCAAAACCCGTGAAAACCTCGTCAAATATTAAGAGTGCGTTGTACTTCGTGCAAAGCTCACGCAGAGTTTTCAACCATTGCTTGTCGGCTGGTCGCACACCGCCACGGCCCTGAATCGGTTCGACGATGACACCGGCAAAAGCATCATCGGTACCGCATGCGGACTTCAATTGTTGCTCGATCGCACTTGGGTCACAACCAAAGTGCAAATGGACAGCGTTGTTATCGCGCAAAAATGTCGAAAACGGTGCGCGAAAATCATCACGATAAGTTACGGGCAAAACGCCAAGGTCTAGTCCGTGATAGCTGCCTTCGAATGCGAGAAAGCGCCTCTTCTTTGTTTTCATCATTGCAGTCTTGAGAGCGAGCTCAACAGCCTGCGATCCCGTAAGTGCCAGTGCTGCTTTCTTCAAATAGGACGGCAGTACCGCAAAGAGCTGCGTAAGAAATTCTATTTTATCGACCGAAGGATAAACGTCCCCTAAACCATGCAAAACTGGCGGAAATTCGTCGCCTTTATCTGCCATGAGGTCCAAAACGTACTGGGGATTGTGGCCAAACGCTAGCACACCGAAGCCGGCGCATAAATCGATATAGCGTTTGTCTGCGACGTCAAAAAGAATAGAACCTTTTCCGCGCGCTAGCACAATGGGATTGGATCTCGGTCGGTAGGTTGAATCCGGACACTCAACTTTGATCAACTTAGAGAAAAGATCATCGTTGCCTGTCATCACACACCCTTTGCTTTCGGGTTCCAAATATATTTATGGATTTGCAGCTGCATCCGAATATTTAGCTTGGTCCCAACAACCAATTCCGCCAAATCTTTCGGATCCATTAGGCCAAATGCTGGTGATATCAGGATCTGGCATTTTTCATCTAAACGAAATTCGTGAATAACGCTTATCGCCCAATCAAAGTCGGCTTGGTCAGCAATAACAAATTTAACTTCATCGGTAGGTTTGAGGACTTCAATATTCGACCACAAGTTTCGGTCGTGCATCTTGCTGCCGGGGCATTTGATGTCCATGATTACATGCGCTTTTGCAGGTAAACGAGAAATATCTTCAGAGCCGCCTGTCTCAATAAGAACAGTCTTACCTGCATCGATCAAAAGTTGCATAAGTGCTGGCGTGTGTTCTTGCGCTAGAGGTTCGCCACCAGTTAGCTCTACAACTTGAATATTGTGCTCTAAAACCTGCGCTAACACGTCATCGACAGTGGTTTCTTTCCCACCCTTAAATGCATGAGCGGTATCACACCACCTGCACCTGAGGGGGCAACCAGTGAGTCTGACAAATACACAAGGAAATCCCGTGTAGGAGGATTCTCCTTGAATGCTTGCATATATCTCTGAAACCGTTAATTTATCCATTGTGGACTCTCTAGAGGAACCGAATTGGAAAAAAAAATAATCACTGCCAGAGAAATTTTTCTAGATGCAAAGGCAGCATTCAGCTCGGATAGGAAGTTTATCGGAACAACCGCTTTGCTCGGTATATTCCTACCAATGGTCTTACTCAGCTTCGCACTAGATATATCAGGTATCTCGGCCGCTCAAGGGGTGAGGGATAGCTTTTTTGCAGAGTCACCGCAAGGCAAACAATTTGCTGACTATTTAGCGCAAATACTCCCTTATTTTTCGACAGTAATGTTTTCAAGTATCATAATTTTCTTAGTTATTACCGCCTGCTACTGCATTATTGGCGCGCGCATCAGCGCTCGGGCTCGGGGACTGGTATTTGCGGGGACTTTCGGCCAAGCACTCATAAAGGCCATCCCGACGTCTTCCGCCCTAGTCGTCATGCTTGCCATGACCTCTTTAATCGCTCAGATTGCGCTCCTGCCTGCGATCTTCATCCTATGCCTGGCTACAATGTTTCCTATTCTTGAATTCACTGAAGGGCGCGGTGCGTTCAAAGCTCTGTGGCATGCTATTACGATTCGCTATACCAGAGGTCGTAGCGTTTCTCGGTGGAACGTGTTTTTCAATCTGATTTCTATAGGTGCGTTTTGCTATACGTTGTTTGTTTTGTTTGCGTTCCTAGGTGATGCTCTTCTGAACGCTGATACCTATATCGCTCTCCCTCGTGCGCTGTGGTATTGGAATTTGCCTGGGACTGAGCTCGGACTGATCTACGTATTTGTTTCGTTGCTTGAGAATTTCATGCTTTCGATTGTACTCGTAGCGCTTTGTCTTTTGACGAACAGCCTTTATTTCAAGACTAGAGAACAGAAAATTATCGCAGTCGTTTAAGTTTACATTTTTTAGGCAGCCCTAAGAATTGACCGCATCATTTCCCTAATTTTCCCCGCTTGATAAGATTCATTTTCGTCGGTCTGTTCTTTTATTAAAGCCAACATAGACATGGTCGATTTTTCGATAATTCTGGCAGGACTTAGTCCAGTCAATTTTGACCAGGTTAGAAGATCAAGATAGTGGTGTGGCCTAACCCGCACTTTTACTGGACGTTTTGGACCTGTATCAAAATACTCATAAGCTGGTCGGACTGAGATTCCAGCCGCATGTTCGGCAACATCAGGAAGTGTACAAATGTCGTCAATATACACATAAGACATCGCACGCAATACAACCGCTCTATTAACCGAAAATGCTAAACTATTAATTTCCTGATCTAACGAATCTAAAGTCTGTTTAGTAAATCGAGGTTGTACTACGAACAAATCGGCATGTTTTTTATAAAGAGAATTTATCCAAATTTGAAATTTTTTATTCACAACGTCGTCCCAAAGGACTGCTTCGCAAATATCGCAAGTTTCAGCCTTAAAAGAAAACTTGTGGCCGAGAAATTCTTCCGAATTTTTCTTCAAAGAAGTTTTAATGTGTTCGCAATCAGTCATGATTTCTTTCTATCTTCGCGATCTTATAGAACGAGGTGGTGTGACAGGAATCAATCGAAAGGATTGTATTGCAACACCCTTTCTATTTCCTTTATCAAAAAAATATCCTTTTAAAAAATACCTTGAACGACTTCCTAAAATTATCGCATTAAATTCGAACTTGAAGACTTCCTCTTCGCCAGTTAAACCATGAGGGCCAGAAAGACTTATCCTCGGTGTAACTTTAACATTGGAAATATTGTCAGGAACCAATCGAACTAACCGAACAAAATCGTTTCGAGACAGATTTGGAGGATTTTGCCTTCCCTCCCAATAATCCAACTCCGAACTAGATGCAAATCTCAAACGCCTCCCAAATGGAATAGATTCATCACAAAGAAGGTCATGTAAGGTTTGCTCACTAGCACTCAATATCTACTCCTTTAACCAAGGGAAACTCAATTATACCACATTTGTGGTATAATTGAAGCGCGAGTTACCACATCCGGGGTATCACTATCGCAACATCTTGAATATAAAGGATTTATTATTAAAAGATTTGGGTGGTCGGTTTTTTAAGTTAGGTATTTTCTAGCGAACGCAACAATCTTGCGGACAAAGCAGAATACTGGCCGGGCAGGGGATCTACTAACTCACTCCCAAGACCTCTAATCAAACCATCCTTGAGTTTATTTTCGAAATTCAGCAATACATCGTTAGGTTTCAAACCGCAGATCTCGGACAATGACGTCATAAACTCGCTATGACTCCGTCCCTGTCGGTAATCAGGCTCTTTACTAGGATGTAAAAGGCAGTTGTTTATCAACTGAATGTCGGGTTCAACCACGAGTGAAGCCTGATACAAAAGATAGTTACGGCTGCGAAACAGTGACGTTCCAGCTATTTTCCGTCCTTTAAACGAGATATCACTTAGGCCTTTTTGATTTAATTCGTTGAGAATTGAATTCATTTCTCCCAACGTATCAATCACCACTTGATTGATACGCTGAAAATAATCTTGATTCTGATAGTGCTGACGCATCCACATTCCGGCTGAGACAACTACGCAGCCCTTGTAAAGAACAACCGTTCCACCGCCGCCGTAACGCTTGAGAACAGGAATCTGCTGTCCTGCACAGTACTCCTGATTTACTTCAATATCGGGACTATTACTGCTACCGAGGACAACCACAGGGCTAGTCGGGACAAAGGTGTGTACCACCAACTTTTCCTGGTGCTTAGCCAAAATGTGATCGTCAATCCACATAGTAATCCAAGTCAGAACTTGTCCCAGTTTTTCACAAGATAGTAGGCGACATTGTAGAATAGCAACACACCGACGATATCAATCAACTGTGCTAAAAGTGGTGAGGAAATGACGGCTGGATCCAGCTTCACTTTCTTAAAAATGAAAGGCAGCATCGCACCAGCGACCGCACCAAAACTGACGATGAAAATAACAGTTAAACCAACAACCATCGAAACGGCGTTTCCAAGATCCCAGACGTAAGCACGGGCAAATCCAAGTGCCGCAAGCACAAGACCAAGCCCCAAACCCACGACGACCTCGCGCCACATAACGCGGCCCCAGTCACTTAGTTCCATCTCTCTGACCGCAAGACCACGAATAACTAGTGATGCTGACTGCGAACCGGTGTTGCCGCCAGCACTAACAATCAACGGCAAAAAGAATACCAACCAAGCCATTGTTAGTGTGTAATCTTCATAGTGCTTCAGACAAGCAGAAGTAATCGTTCCGCCAAGAAAGAGAATCGCTAACCAACCTGCTCTTTTCTTAAAGAGGGTTGTGATCGGCGTATCGAAGTAAGAGTCTTCGAGCGTAGCTTGACCACCGAACTGCTGGATATCTTCCGTGGCTTCATCTTCCGCAACGTCGAACACGTCATCGGAGGTAACAATACCAATGAGAATACCGTTATCATCGGTGACAGGAAAATAACTGCGGTCATATTGCCGAAAAACATCTACCGCTTTCGACTGGTCATCGTTTGGATTCAGCGTTACGTGCTTTTGGCGCATAATTTCCGAGACTTTTTTCGTCGGCGGATCAGAGGTCACAAGACGGGCTAAACTGACTTCGCCAACATAGCGCCCATCGGCATCAGTGACGAAGAGGAAGTTTAACTGCTCTTCTGGAATGTTCGTATGGCTCCAACGCATTAGTTCCAGTGCGTCAGATACTTTCATGTCAGGGGAAAATTCAATAAGGTCGGGCGTCATCAATCGACCGACTGATTCCTCGGGATAGCTTAATAACTGCCAAGCAATCTTTCGTTCTTCAGGAGATAACCGCAGAAGAATCTTGTTACGGATTTCAAACGGCAGCTCCTCGAGCATTTTCGTTCTATCATCCGCTTCCATTTCATTTACCAACGGTGTCAAAACACCATCTGGTAACTCTTCTAACATAACCTCTTGAACATCGATCGTTAAGTAGGAGAACACGCTCGATCGCCGTGTTTTTGAAACTAGTCGGAATAAAGTCGGGGTTTCGTCAAGGGGAGCATCATTGATCAAGTCACCAACGTCGGCGATCTCAAGCGATTTAAAAATCTGCTTGATAGCCCGAAAGTCCTTTTTTTCAAGGGCCTCTGCTAGCAGTTCATGATTTGCTTCGTGTATGTTGGTCATCGGTAGCACTCGAATCTGTTATCAGTCTTGCATACGCCGTCTCAACTCTTGCAAAGCCGCTCTAAACCTTTAAACCCGTTCCCAACTTCTTTCGCCGATTCTTTCAGAACATTTAGAAATTTTATAAGATGGCCGTGTCCAATACACGCATGAGCCTTCTCAAATGTCTCTAGGTCGGGAGTATACAGACTTGCACCCATAATCGAGGCATTATTCCAGAGGTCATCACCAACATAGTCAATTTGTTTGAAGCTTGGCTTTTTCTCTTTGGTGTAACGGCCAATGATTGCCGCCTTGCCTTTAGTCAGCTTGTCCTTATCCAACTTTTGACCATTATCATAGAAATTTGTCAGTTCGGCTTTCAAATCTTTTAACCAGATCCTGAACTTAGCTTTATCTTCTTTCCGATCGAAATAGATTTGAATCAGATCTTTCTTTCCGGAGGCGAGTAGATACTCTTCGGTAAGACGATCCGCGATGTACTCTGCCAGGTTCTCGTTGAATTCAACGGAGCCAGGAATCCAAACCGTCCGGTGTGTAAGCTCATGAAAAATCAAGTGCACCAAATCCGCTTCGGTCCGCCGAATCATGGAACTAAACAACGGGTCTTCAAACCATCCAAGGCTAGAAAAAGCTCCCACTCCCCCCTTATGTATATCGAGCCCTTCTGCAGCAAGGATTTCAGCTTGAGCATCCCGTTCTTCCGGAGAGAAATATCCTAGGTAGGGAACAGCTCCGACGACCGGAAACCACCAAGTTTTAAACTCAAACTTGTGAGGATAGGCAGCCTGAACCAAATAGGAGACGTAAGGGGATGATGTCTTGATATATTGGGTATAGGCGTTCTGCGCGTTAAGACCGTGCACTTCGGCAAAATCTAGAGCCTTGGCGACAAACCCTAGCGCTGTTCGCGTTTTTTCATCAGTTTCAGGATCAGCCAGAACATCGGTTACCGGACGCCGTGAGTTGTATAAATCATTATGATAAATTGCCTGTCGGACCGAATAGCATCCGACAGTCAGATAGGACAATAGGCCCAATAAAAGACAGCTCGCAGCCTTACTGCGAGATCTTGAGATAAATCCTGCAGCCATAGTCTTCGATTTCCGCATCAGTCGCAAAATAACCAGGATCACTAAACGACTCGTGCACCTCAAGTTTAGATGCCAATACTTCCTTAGCGATATACCCACTAAACGCATTTACAGATTCTTCGATTTTGCCCGTACCGGTGACTACGACTTTGATGCGGTCTGAAACCTGTAGGCCGCTGTCTTTTCTTAGCTTCTGGATTCTGTTGACGAGTTCTCGGCCTAATCCCTCTAGAATTAACTCCTCTGTTAAACGCGTGTCGAGAAGAACGGTGATGCCCTTCTCCGTTGCGATCAAGCGTTCGTCTTTCGGACCCCTTCCAATCAAGAAATCTTCGGCAACAAGCTCATACCCAAGGAGGTGGATTTGACCTTTATCTTCGATCTCGGCCAACATTTTAGCGATGTCGCTAGGATTCTCGTTTAGCTTTTCGAGCATCGATTTTAGATCATTCAGCTGTTTACCCATCTTCTTACCCAACGTTTTCAAGTTAGGTTTGAGGGAAAGGTGAACGTGCGCTGGTTCGTTATTCGAATATTCGATTTCTTTGATATTAAGCTCAGACTTTAGAAGTGCAGCACCATCGGTGATCGCTCTTTGGTCTTCGAGGTCACGAGTGATGACCAACATTGATGGCAACACCTGACGGGTTTTGATCTGATGCTTAGCGCGTAATGATCGGCCTAAGGTCGTTGCGCGGCGGAGTAGATCCATACGCTTCTCAAGACCAGTATCGATCAGCTCTTCGCGAGCGACGGGGATATTACAAAGATGCACAGACTCTGGAACGCCGGAGATACCGTCGGCTAGTGACTGGTAGATCTTTTCAGAGATAAATGGCGCAAATGGTGCAAAGACTTTGCTAAAGCCCGCCATAACGTAAGTTAGCGTTGCGTAAGCATCGGTAGAATCTTCCGTTAGTTTTCCGCCATTACCTGAGCCCCAGAAGCGCTTACGTGATAACCGGATATACCAGTTGGTGAGGTCCTCAATGAAGCTCAGGACTTGCGGCACAACGTTATAAAGACGGTAATGTTCCATCTGTTCATGCACGCGGTCACACAAGGTCTGGAATCTTGAGATGATCCAGCGGTCTAGCTCACCAGTAACTTCTGGTGGGATGCCTTCGATAAGTGACTTCGTCGCAACCCATTTATCTGCCTCAGCATAGGTCGAAAGAAAGCTGTATGCGTTCCATAGTGGAAGCAGAACTGCGCGTGTTGTATCCCTAACTCCTTGATCCGTGAAAGCCAAGTCACCAGCTTTCAGTACCGCTGAGTTGAGCAAGTAAAGGCGCACGGAGTCCGAACCCAAACGGTCGAGTAATTCTTCCGGTGGCGTATAGTTCTTGAGTCTCTTACTCATCTTCTTGCCGTCTTCAGCAAGGACGAGGCCGTTAACGACAACGTTCTTAAACGCTGGCGAATCAAAAAGCGCCGTCGATAACACGCTCAATGTGTAGAACCAACCGCGAGTCTGGTCCAAGCCTTCAGCGATAAAATCTGCTGGGAACTTGCTCTTAAACGACTCTTTGTTCTCAAACGGATAGTGGTTTTGCGCATAAGGCATCGAGCCCGATTCGAACCAGCAGTCAAATACTTCCGGGATGCGGCTCATGGTGCCGTCGCAGCTCGGGCACTTAAACGTCAGCTTATCGATGTGATGGTTGTGAAGATCCGTCACTTTCGCGCCAGATAGTTTTTCCAAGTCAGCAACGCTACCGACGATCTTCAAATGTTGGTCGTTTTTGGCGCACATCCAGATCGGGATCGGTGTACCCCAGAACCTGTTTCTTGAGATCGCCCAATCCCTGGCGTTTTCTAGCCATTTGCCCATGCGACCATCTTTTAGATGCTCAGGCACCCAGTTGATCTTCTGGTTATTGGCAACAAGGCGGTCTTTGATTTTCTCAACTGCCACGTACCAAGTTTGGATCGCTTTATAGATCAGAGGTGTGTCTGTTCGCTCGCAGAAAGGATAGCTGTGGACGATGGTATCGTGCCGCAACAATTGGTTTCTTTCTTTCAGCAACTTCATGATGTCTTTGTCGGCGTCTTTGACGAACTGACCGACAAATTCAGGGATTTCTGCCTTAAACTTGCCTTCTTCATCGACTGGATCGACAAGCTCGATACCTGCAGCGCGGCAAACTCTAAAGTCGTCTTCACCGTAAGCCGGAGCTTGGTGAACGATACCGGTACCGTCGTCTATAGTTACATAAGCATCAGCCAAAACACGGAACGAGTTCGCGTGATTTTTAAAATACGGAAAGAGCGGCAAATACTTTCTGCCGGTAAGCTCACTGGCAGAAACTTTTTTCAAGACTTCATAGCCGCCAGTCTTCTTGCCCTTCTTATAGATGTAGTCGAGTCTTGATTCCGCGAGGTAATATACCTCTCCGGACTCATCGTCTTTAACCTTCACGTAGCCAATATCTGGCCCAACGCAAACCGCTAAGTTAGAGATCAACGTCCAAGGGGTTGTCGTCCAAGCAAGGAGGTATGCGTCTTCATCAACAAGCTTCATCTTCACTGTAACGGCAGGGTCTTGCACTTCTTTGTAGTTTTGATTGGCTTCAAAGTTTGAAAGAACCGCGGTGATACGCGGAGAGTAAGGCACAACCTTAAAGTCACGGTATACGAGGCCTTTTTCAAATAGCTGGGAAAACACCCACCAAACTGACTCCATGAATTTTAAATCCATGGTTCTGTATTGATTGGACCAATCGACCCAACGACCAATTCTTGTGATCGTGCGCTGCCATTCTTCGGTGTAATGCTGAACAGAGCGGCGACATTCTTCGTTAAATTTATCAACGCCCATAGCAAGAATACCTGCACGGCCTTTGATCTGCTTATTCTTTTCGACTTCAAATTCCACCGGCACACCGTGGCAATCCCAGCCAAATCTGCGTTCAACGTAATAACCGCGCATGACCCAGTAGCGTGGTACCGAATCTTTAATTGTATTCGCTAAAATGTGGCCGTAGTGCGGCAACCCGTTTGCGAATGGAGGACCATCGTAAAAGGTGAACGTTGGTGCACCTTGGCGTTGGGTATTTGATTTTTCAAAAACACTATTTTTTTGCCAGAAATCCAGCATGTCTTTTTCAAGTGCTGGAAAATTTACTTCTGGCGTCACTGATTTCATCGTCTTCACCTATAAATTTAGTGCTTTCGGGTTTCAAACCCTTTGAACTGCATCTCTAGCAGGGCTCTAAGCATAGTTCAAGCAAGCTGCGGTTTTCCATGGAAAAATATACTAATTCGGGCCACCGACTGATTTATGACTAATGTCAAAATCATTAACACCTCAGGCTATAGCCCTGCCTTCCAGTATCTCCAAAAATAACGGGAAGATAAACCCCTAGCCGCATTTTCCCGCAACGGTGAACAAATTGCACAAAGGATGATGGGCTAGTCTTCAATTGTGGACTGCCCCGCAAGTTGAGCTGTTCTGATTATTGAGGTTGTTGAGAATGCGGATTTCCCCCACAGAAAGACAAGACATGGAACGTAGAAATCGTGAAAGGCTGCCAGCAGCCTGTCGAACCTTATTCCAAGGACTGCCTGCATTTGTATTGATCGTCTCTGCGACGATAGCTTTTACTCCCGAAGCATTCGCCAAATTGAAGGACTCTGAATCAAGTCCAATCGTTATGGTCAAAGAGGAAGCTGCTCCGAACGTCTTGGTTAAAACATATACCAAAGAAGAGCTTTCTAAAAAGATGCCAGGAAACCCAATTACTAACTTAAATCAGCGGATCATTTCCGAACTGACCGGCCTTATCAATAATCTAGGCAATAGCTTCAGAGGGTCAGATCCAGAAGCAAAACTGGAGGCCATGAAAACACTGGCCCCTACGGATGAAGAAATCAATGCTCATCACGCTACTCTTAGAAATGCGCCAAAAACTCGCAAAGCAAACCATTCAGCTCTCCGCCAGTTTATGGGAACGCAAGCGCAGACAGTAGGCACAGCGGCAGTAAAATCCAAGATTCCCTACATCGGAAATCTTGGCAGCGGCTTTAATTTCGATCTAAATTTCGATACCTTTTTCGCGGAAAGCGAGCAGAAAAACGCAAATTCTGGCTCAGTTCGTTACAGTCTCATTCTAAAAGATATTCAACCTGCTAAGGGTCAAGATCGCGCAGCAATTTCCTCTGATATTTCAGAAGAACTTAAATACGCTGGACATGCAGACGTAAAATGGACCATCGGGCCATTGATGGAAGATCACAATCGAAAAATACTTGCTGAGCCACCGATGGCTCTCCAGCAAACAGAACACCGTTCATTCCTTGGTTTCCGAATTCCTAAGTTTTCGTTCAAGGGTAATGTGAAACCTGAGAATTTCGAAAATTTATCGACTGTGAAAAAAGATGCGATGCCGTCATGGCTGCTCAGCCTCTCACAAACCGAAGGCTATTATAACATGACACACCGAACAGAGTTCGGCGGCAAAAAAGTCAGCACAGAGCATCTTTTTAGAACACCTGTCGCAGGAAGTATCGAAGTCGGGCGCCGTTTTTCTGACAACTGGGACGTTCTTCAAACGTCAGCTTACAATATCTTGTACGATAAACGCATGCCGCTTCTCAGCGTGCATTATTTGAACGTCGAACAACGTTACAGCGCAGATTTAGGTACAAACATTGGCAATACAAGCATTTCAGTCAGTGCTAGAAATGAAGCTAAAGGACCAATTAAAGTTGAGGCAGACCGCCCAGAGTCATACTCTGTGAATGTGACCAAATCTTTTTAATTCCCTCATTGTCTTTTACCATCTAAGATAAGGCAGCTTTTTAGGCTGCCTTTTTTTTGGGAACTTTATGATTCGCTTGACCAATGTAACAAAATCGTTCGGAGCGCGGGTGTTGTTCGACGACATCTCCTACCATTTCCCGCAAGGTGAAAAACTCGCGCTTGTTGGTGCAAATGGTGCCGGGAAAACCACGCTTCTCAATGTTCTTTGCGGCTTTGATCACGCAGATTCCGGCAACATCATTAAGCCAGCGAACTGCACCCTTGGTTATCTGGCGCAGAAACCAAATGAAAATCCGAAGCCAACTGTACTCGAAGAATGCCTAAGCGGCGCAGAAGCCATCATGAAATTAAAAGACTTGATGGACCATGCCCTTGCGAATATGGAAACAGACCACGAGAAAAATGCTGATATTTACGAGGAAGCTGAAGCTTCCTACCGCAACTCTGGTGGCTACCAACTAGAGGCAAAAGCGCATGGTATCTTAAAAGGTCTGGGATTTTCTGAAAAAGAAATTATGGACTCACCGGCGAAACTCTCCGGTGGTTGGCGCATGCGGGTAGAACTCGCGAAATTATTTATCTCAGATCCTGATTTACTGATTCTCGACGAACCGACAAATCACTTAGACTTGCCGTCTCTAGTTTGGGTAGAGAATTTTCTCGAGCAGTACCGCGGTACGTTACTTTTTGTATCGCATGATTTAGCATTATTAAATAAATTGCCGCGCCGGATCTTGCATCTCAACGACGGTGTTTTGCGCGAATATCACGGAAATTTTGATAAATTTCTGACCCAACGAGAAATCATCCAAGAACAAACCGCGTCCCAACTTGATAACCTGAGAAAAAAACGCGAACAGATGCAAATCTTTGTTGATCGGTTCGGAGCTAAAGCGACAAAAGCCGCGCAAGCTCAATCGCGCATGAAGATGATCGACAAAATTAAAGGCATGGAAAGCGGCCTTAGTGTTGAAGATGACGCAGCGTCTATTTTTATCGATATTCCGCCCCCGACCGAATGCTCTCGGATTGTCCTTTCAGTGGTTGCTGGTGCGACTGGGTACAAAAACGTTTTGTCGCGAAACATCAATCTCTCGGTCGAAAAAGGCGCAAAAATAGCGATTATCGGAGCGAACGGCATTGGTAAATCGACACTTCTGAAAACGATTGCTGGTATTACCCCTAATCTCGGTGGCGAGTGGGCTAAAGGCGCGAACGTCAATATTTCATATTTTTCTCAGGACCAAAGAGACACGCTTGATAAAAATAGAACCGTCATCGAAAACCTTCTTGGTGCATCTAACATTTCGGAACGAGATGGGCGAAGCCTTCTCGGCAGCTTACTCTTTCGCGGTGATGACGTAAAAAAACAGGCGAAAGTACTTTCCGGTGGTGAACTTAGTCGGTTAGCGTTGGCAATTTGCCTCGCGAAAAAATCGAATTTGCTGATTCTCGACGAACCAACGAATCACTTAGATATGTCCAGTGTAAGCATGCTGTCTAATAGCCTCGACTCCTGGGCGGGGACCGTATTGTTTGTTAGCCATGATAGAAATTTCATCGACGAAGTTTGTACCCATATTTTCGTTGTTCTTGGCGATGGTAGAACGCATCTTTTTGCCGGCAAACTTGAAGATTATCGCCGGATGGCAAAACTTTCTGGCTTCCCTGACGTTATGGACCCTGAGTCTATGAAAGCTCCGGAAGCTCCCGCTTCTAAGCCGGGTGCTGCCAGTGCCGCTGCGCCGGCAAAAATTGAGCAGGTCAGCGAAGACGATATCAAGCAAATGAAACGGCAAAGGCAAAAATTAACTACACAATTAAAAGACAACGAAACCAGTATTCAAAATCTTCGCATAAAAGTTGCTGAGCTTGAGCATAGAATGACTTCGTTGCCTGCCCAAAAATATTCTGAGGCGGCCGCTACAGCGGAAGAATGTCAGAAAAAAAATGCTGAAATCGAAGATCTTGAAATGAAGTGGCTTGAAGCGACCGACGAACTCGAAGGCATTAACTCTAAATTGCAAGCTCTTGGTCGCGCTTAAATTAACTGCGGGTCAAAAGCCCAGGCTCAGTTGGATCAAGCCAGCGGGCTTTACCATCCTCTACATGCAAAATCTCTTCAAACTTCGCGCCGAACGATCGAGTACCAAGATGTGGTTCGATCGCCCACAGGCCGGTCAAATCACCTTCAAAATTCTGATTCAGCAATTGCCCAAATACACCGCGGGAAATGAATTCCCAGTAGGATTGCCAACCGAAGTTAATGAAATTTGCTTTTACACGTTCTAGGCTACTTTTGTGAATGCGGTGACCAAGAACAGAGAAAGGATATTTTGCGTGAATATTTTCATAGCCGTGTTGCGCCATGTCCTGGTCGATAACGGTCCATATTGCTCCGCCGCTAGACTTTTGATCGAACATCGCCGGAATGCGGTCTCGGAGATCTTTCAAATAGGCACGAGCTTCTTCGAATGCCGGGTTGGTACCCATACAATCTGTATAGCCAATATCGCAGATATAACCATCGATGATCGGCGCGATATCTAAAATAAAGACTTCGTCTTCGCGGAGCACCCTTTTTGAAGGAAGATATTCAAAGTAATTCCTGACACCATCAAAGCGCGTTCTTTCACCAAACCAGACAAAAGCTTTATGAAAGAATGAGTCGACTTTATGATCATGGAGCCAGGTATTCATCATCTCAGCGGTGTGGGCTTCACTCCAACCTGGACGAAGCATGCTAGCAATTTCGCTAGCGCATTTGTGCGCTAACCGTTGTGCTTTTAGATAGCCTTCGATGTCGCCAATCTCTGGTGCGAGATTTGCGCCTTTTGAAAGAGTCTTAACGATCGGAAGCGATGTTATTTTTGACGCGCTCTTTAGCAGCGAATTTACGCTTATCATGATTATCTCCAAAAAACCGCTTGAGCAAATCGTTGACATTGTCTGGCACCTGACGCTGCAACCAGTGGCCGCCGGCGAGAATGCGAACAGTCACTTTTTCAGCGTCTGCTTTTAGTTCATCGAGCCTAGGTGGCATCAAGAACGCATCTTCTGATCCCCATAGCACTAGCACAGGACATCGCACTTTGGTAACCGGGTTCGCGAGGATGCGCGGAATCTCGCGAAAAAACGACCGGTATTGATTGATAGGATAACGCAGAGCTCTCTTAGTCTTCGCATGATCTGGCCGTTTTGACTCTTCAAGTCCACCCAGTCGATGTGCAAGCTTCAGGATCTTAGACGGCATCAACCTAACCACCGCTTCTGGCAATACTGGCAACTGCATCAAATAAATGTACCAAGACTTACGAAGTTGTTCTGGGTAGCGCCAGCGTTTCAACATCTGGCCGATACTCAGTCCATTTATAATAACAAGACCGGTGGCTCTATCACTTAAGGATGAGGCTAAATTCCAAGCGTAAACAGACCCGAGGTCATGCCCAATGCAGAACACACGGCGCTTATGCTCAGGATCGACAATATTTATAATAGCCAAAAGATCGAGTGTAACTGGAACCGTGCCGTAGCGACGAACAGAATCTCCGGGAGCTGAATCACCTACGCCGCGCATAAAGGGAGCGATGACTCGGTAAGACTGGGAAAAATACCGTATCTGATGCTCCCAACACTCAGGAGTATCTGGGTAGCCGTGGAGAAAGACAAGGAGATCGCCATAAACAGGGCCAGCTTCGATCCAAGCAGATTGGAGTCCGCGGATGTCAGCAGTTTTGATCTGCCATTCATGTGTAACGATATCCATCATTTTACCAACGGAATTAATACTGGAGAAACGATAGGCTTTGGAAAAGGTGGAACAATAGCACCGTGCTCGCGTGCAATCTGTACGTGCAGCTTTCGCCACTGGGGATTGAGAAGCCAACTAACATAGGGCGCAGCGATAAACATCCGTCTTATGAGTTCAGGTTTTGACATTTTTTCATAGAGCGGTATACAGCTGGCAAGTACTTCAAATAAAGGATGCTTGTGCTTAAGCTTCTTCACTTCGAAAAATTTATACATTTCTGTAATAACCCACGGTGCACCGGCAAGCTGTGAAATGATGAAGTCAGCTTTGCGGTGCATGACAGCACGAAAACCAGACGGCTTTTGATTGATCAGATTAAGCATTAAGAACGCGTAATTTGCATGGCGAGATTCTTCTTCAAGGTGACGACGGTGTAACTGATAGTACAAAGGATCGATATGGGGACGGTGACGGAATATTTGGTGATAAATCGAGATCGAAACTTCCTCGACTGATGCGACAACCCACCAAAAAGCGTGGCCACCGTTGTATGCATTTTGCGTTATCGCCCGCTGAAAATTCGACCCGAATGCTTTCGGCAAAAGACCATCTAGTTCTTCACGCTCGACACCTAGGGTCGTACAAAAAATATCGAGGTATTTACCAAACGCGCGCGCGTGCTTTGCTTCTTCTTCAAAAAACATCTCGCCGAGTTCGACAATTTCTGGACCGACAGGGTATTCATCGATCATCTTTTGCCAACCGGAATATTTCAACTTCGGAAGGGCGTCTTCCATCTCAGAAATCGTCGCATTTACGACCAGTCCCATAAACTGCGAGAGTGCGAGCTGCTGCTCAGCGCTAGCGCCAGGAAAAGCGATTGATTGGTCATCAAGAGGCAATAAATATTTGGACTGATCGACCCCAAGTTGCCACGGAATATCGTCATCAAGATCCCAAGCATGCTTTTTCTGCAGGCTGATCTGATGCGCAAGTTCCATATAATTTAATGGATCAGTGGCTTTTATTACGAAGCTCCTTTTTATGATCATGCTGTACCACAACATATATCATACGTTACAGCATCTTATCGGCGGAATGATTCTTATAGATTAAAATTATGTCATAATCGAAAACTATTTGGAATATGTCCTTTTATATTAGATCTTTAAAAACCTCAGAGTGCTTGGGATCGCCATGGATTTAGCTGGAAAAACCGTCATTATTACTGGGGCAGCGCGCGGTATTGGCTTTGAGACCGCCCTTTTGCTTGCCAAAAATCACGCTAAAATCTTTGCTGTCGATATCGACCAAGCTGGTCTTACTGGCTTAGAAGACGCTTTTAGCCGGTTTGGTTATTCCATCAAAACGTTTGCTGGCAGTGTCACCGATCACGAGTTCATGCGTTCAGTGCGCGAGAGCGTTTTAGCGGAAGCAAAATTCATCGATATCTGGATCAATAACGCCGGAATCGCGCAAATCAAGAATTTTATGCAGTCTAGCGCTGAAGAATTTCAAAGGGTCATGGATATAAATTTTCATAGCGTCGTTGCCGGTACCAGGCTTGCCCTTGAAGTTATGGAGAATCGTGGTTTCGGCTTAATTATAAACGTCGGTTCGGTAGCTGGCTATCTTCCAGCTCCTCTCATGAGTTCATACAATGCTTCGAAATTCGCAGTCGTTGGGTTTACGAAATCTATCCAAGCAGAGCTTCGTTACACGTCTTCGCCAGTTAAAATGCTCTTGGTATCACCTGGCTTTGTCGACACACAAATCGTAGCAAAAGGTCAGGAGCAAGGATTTCCAGAGTGGCTTGGCTTTATGCTCTCCACCGCCAAAGACGTAGCGCGGGACATCGTTTTAGGCATAAAACGAGGCAAATCCGAAATCATCCCAACTCTTAACGGTAAATTGATGCGAAAAATGTATTCTGTTTTCCCAGATACAACGGTGCGTTCATCGCGCATCTTGCTATCAAAGAATCTTAAGGATTTTTTAACAAACAAGTCGTCTCATCGCTGATGCATAACTACTTTTCCGAATGGTCATTGAACATTTCTTTGTGTCTCATCTAACATTTCGTTCATTTTATCATATGACCCAAGCGCACAGCTTGTAATCGCTCCTTTTACGGAACAAAGGATTGTACTTTCGCCGTCGTCCGATACCCAAGTAGAGTGGATCCCGGAGTCGCTAATCGACTCAGTCTGTTTGCTCCTGTTAATCAACATCTTGTAAATTAAAAAATTCAACCCTGACTTAGAATCTGAAGTATGGATAAAATAGCCGTTCCAATTGCCGGTACCACCAGTTGGTGTTGCCATGCCGGTTTTAATGGCCGTACAGGCTATATCCGAGTTTTGTTTTGCACACGTGAATGTGAACCCCTCTGGTGCCTCATACACATACGTCCCGCCATTGGTCGCGGGGGTAAATTTAACAGGAATATTATATGCCTGCATTTGGCTAAACGCTGCCCATAGGGCTTCTCCGACTCGCGTTGACGAAGTTGTTGAGCCGTAACTACCTCTAAAGGAGCTATTAACTTCTGAAAACTTTGAACCACTTGTTTTGCATCCCAAGCTGATTGTCATCAAAGACGATAACAAAACAAAAACTGCAAATTTTGATTGCATTTAAATGACTCCGAATAAAAATACAGATATGAGATACGAACTATGTTTACACACGATGAATTTATAATTAATCATCATTCCAGACCTCCAATCTAGATCGTCGATAAAGTCATAACGATTGGGAAGTGATCTGAGTTTTTCACTTCTGTGTCAATCCGCAGATTCTTAACAGTCAAACCGCGGCAAAATACCTGGTCAAGAGCCTGCGTCTTAGGACGAGGATCTCCCGGAATATTCACATATTCTAGTCCGATTTTATTCAGCACGCTTGACACTGCTCTAAGATAGCCCGGCGTAAATGTATTAAAATCTCCAGCGAGAAGTATCGGACCTTCATGCTTCGGCAAGCGCGACAGAAGATGTTCCATTTCTTCCACCGCTGCGGATTTTAAACGCACAAGTGTCGCATGAATATTGATAACCATCAGTGGATGCGGCGCACCTTCAAGGTGAAAAAATTTTACGAGCGCAACCTTTGGTGTCTTGAAAAACGGTTCGGGATATTTGCATACAATCCGTGTTACGTCACCTAGAGCTGGAACACGTGAAACCGTCATCACGCCGTCCCGCAAACCGTCGCGTCTTTTGTAGGAAGCAGCATGAATCGTCTCAAATCCACGCTCACAAAAAACGCGTATACTTTTTTTCGAGAGCAACGCTTCTTGCGTCAATATCAAATCGGAACGGTAGCAAAGACTGCGGTAATCATGTTCAAACATAATGCCGCCTGCGCCTTTGCATAGATTCCAGATCGCCACGCGGATATTTTTCGGATCAAACGACACCATGTCAGGCGTGCCAAGTTTCCAAATAGCGTCGCCATCAGGTATCCCGTCGATTTTCCAAACCTGTTTAAGTGCATCAATGACAGCTCGATAGGAGCGTTTAGGAGTCTGCTTTCTCAAATTTTATCCTGCATGGGAAACACCGTAATTTTGAAACCGTTGCGATGCAGGGAGATACTTCAAACTCTCTGCTGGTGATGCCCATGATGAGGCTTCGTGGGTGAGACTTTTCTTAAAATCCCCTCCACCACTCAAAATTCGGTCGCCAATGTGTTTAGACAGCGTCCGGTAGGTGGTTAATTTGCCGCCATAGATCGTCAGTAGGCTACCGCGGGTTGCTTTGATCTCGCCCACAACGAAATGGCGCGAAATAGATGAGAGATTGTGTCCGCGTTCCAAAGCTAGCCAGCGCAGCCCAGAAAATACCTTTATGATGTCCTGGCGTCGAAACGGTTTCATCAGAAACTCGTTGCAGCTTTTAAGTAGATAATCGATATCATCTTCGTTGGCGGCGACGTCGTCGGGATTGTCCGTATACTCGGACTCTGTTGTGCCCAGTAACGTCATTCCTTGCCACGGCACTAAAAAGAAAATGCGGCCATCACCTGCACGTGACTGCAAGAACAGAGCTGCCTTCATACCGATGTCAGGAAGAACAAGGTGCGACCCCTTATTGTTCACACCAATGTGGGTAGGTTTGATATTACTTTTTTCAAGAAACGCGTTGGCCCAAGGACCAAGTGCGTTCACAACGAACTGAGCGCTGATCTCACTGCGCGATCCATCGGAATGCTTCACCGTCACGATGTAGCCATCTTCGAATTCCCTGATAGCTTCCGCCTCACAGCGCTCCGAGATGGTTGCCCCTAGTTTTAACGCCGATGATGCCACTCTATTGACCAGACCGAGATCATCCGTTTGGCAATCATAGAAAGAATAGAACTTTCTGAATTTATTCTCGTCTAATACCGGTACTTTATTTCTTACTTCTGCCTCACTCAGAGAGTGATGACGAGCGATGTTGTTTTTTCCAGCTAAAAAATCGTAGATAAAAAGGCCGACACGCACCATGAAAGCTGGCATGCCGCCTTTTTTCAAAATAGGAAATACCATCTCGATCGGCTTAACAATGTCAGGAGCGAGTTGGGTAAGTAGTTTTCGTTCACGAAGTGCTTCTGTGACCAAGCCAAAATCATCGAGGCGCTTAAGGTAGCGCAGCCCGCCATGAATCAACTTTGTTGAAATGCTACTGGTCCCGCTGCCAAGTGTATTCTTTTCTATAAGGTGGACATCTCGCCAGCCCCTTGAGGCCAAATCATGCAAAACGCCGACCCCGTGGATGCCACCACCGAGGACTAGCACCCGCACTCTTTGAGGATTATTGTTCGTACTCATCTATTTTTATCCGCCCGACAAAAAATTGGACGTAACTAACCGATACGGCTATACTTTATAAGTCGTTGGTATTTTACCATGCATTGTATGAGTGGGGACACAGGTGGAAAAAGATCCCAGTAAAAATGTTTCTGTTCGCGAGCGTCGCTATATTTCGCATGCTCTTGTCGAAATTCGTAAGTTCAAACACTGGCCGTTTGGAATAAAGAGCGCTGTTCTCTTGGATATCAGTCTAAGTGGTTTCAAGATGGAGTATACAAGCGAAGTTTCATCGAAACCAGGTGAACAGTTGTGGCTTAATATTCCCCTTAATCCTCTTGGTATTTTTTCGCCGTCGCATCTAATGATCCTCGGTGAGTGCCGCTGGTTCGACAAAAGTCGTTTCCGCGTTGGCGGTATCTTTCTTGAGCTAACCAAGAACGACAAAATGATCGTTGAGCAAATTGTCGAAACCGTTAGAAGCCGCAACGCTACTTAATATTAGGCTCAAACCAACTAGTTTCGTCACAGAAAATATGTTCGTCTCCAGATTCATAAACTGTACGCAGTCTCAACCGCACTCCCAAATCACCAGTAAACGGTGTCGTCATGCGCAGAGCCTGACGATCCACAACTATTTCAGCTACCTTACCTCCGGCTGGAATCGCGAGCGGGTAAGACATAAATAGGGCGTTTGTCTCTGGGTCTTTGATCTGGACAACGCGCTCGCGGTTGGGAGCGACGATTAGAATCGATCGATTCTCTTGCGGCAAATCGACGACGACCTCCCACCTTGCTTTTGACTCATTATCCCAAAAGTCTCCCGCTACGGCACCGATTGCTAAATGATCTCTGTCAGCAATGGCGGCATAAAACTGAATGTCGGCATCTTTTTCGCAAAGACCCGACTGGCCGCGGTCAATGATGATCTTACTAGCCAAAAGGTTTTGCCATTCGGAGAAGATCCCATCTGCAACGATCAATCCGGGAACTTTCGTAGACGAGAGCGGGTCATAACCACCGGTGTATTCAACGAGGTCACTCCAACCATCACTGTCAGTATCGGATTTATCATCTGAGGTATCGATTTTTCGCTCGATAAATAATGGCAGGCCGTCGTTGTCATTATCACGGTGCACGCTGGGAACATAGCTTGCGTTATAGGCGCTGGAATTAAGATAGCCATCAAACATCTTTGGCTCCAGACGCCGGGCATCCCCTTCCTTGAGCCCTGCAATTAACTGCGCGATGAAGATATCAGCCTTTGCAACGCTTGGGGTTGTAGCATTGATTTTAGACGATGCGCCCTGCCAACTGGTGACTAGTTCTACTGGTGAATAGGTTTCACCAAGGAGCTGAGACGCAGCGCGCATTTTAGATTGATAGAACGTTATCGCCTGCGCTCTATCAGTACCGGACAATGGTAAAGAGGCTAAAAGAGCGTCTACGGATTGTGGGGCGCTGTTGTCGTTTCTTTCGATGAAGTTAGCAGTTTGGTTCCACCGATAATCAAACCAAAACTGCTCGCTGAGATAGGTTTTTTTGAAATCATGAGACATGGCATGGGCAACCACATCGACGGTTCCGGTTTCCATAAATTGAGCTTGGCTTCGCAGCATATGCTTCAAATGAAAGTGCAGAGCGCTATCGAGCACCTGCCCTTCCGGAAAATAGCTGTCAGGTCTGAAGCCCATGTTGCGGGTATTTAGTCCCAAAAGACGGTACGTCTCACCATTAGCAATCACCGGGTGGGCTAAAGAACTCGCCGCAAGCGGGCCCGGTTCAACAATATCGGAAACAAGGACGGTATTAAACATCGAGCCATAAACCATCTTAACTGGCAGTAGGCGAGAGAGGTCCAAAGCATAGCGCCCAAGTTGCAGAGCATGCTCTCGCCGAATGTCGAAAGTTCCGTCGGCGATGTAATCCGGAGACGGATTGAGCGGCGCTGGGATTTGATGAGTAATGATTAACTGAGACACCGATGCCAATGCACTGCCCCATTGAGTGCAGCGCGTGAAACTGAAAGGTAAGCTATCCCCACCAAGGATCGACGGAAAGTATGCCGCATGAGTCGAGTCCCAATTTTCGGATTGCACGTTTTGCGCAACGACGCGCACCCACCAAGCTGGCCAGGTTACCGTGTCACCAATAAGTCGTCCGGGGAAAAAAACTTCAAGGCCCTTGGCGCTTGCGGCGAACTGTAAAATCCCCGCAGGGATTGCCTCCCAACCAGTAGATCTTAGTTCTGAAAAGCCAGAAGCGTCGTATTTTATGAGGTGCTTCACCTCTGACTGAATTCTTCCGTCTCTTGAAAGCAGGCCACCAAACTCAAAGTAAAGAATAGAATTTGCGTCGTTCGGATAAGCTAACGCCACTACAGCACCGTCTCCATAAGATCCAACTTGCACTTCCGCTAAATCGAATGCACCGGCAGCATCGCCAACAGGATCTGCGAGCATCGGAGATGTTTTCGTCCAATCGCTTAGCTCACCATCAATTGCGAACGTAGCTTCAGTCGCTGGGAGACTATGCTCGGCGTAGCGAAAGCATGAAGAGACAGCTAATTTTTTGTGGCTATTGGGATAAATGCCTACCGAGGTGTGCAACGCACTCGGTTCGGGCGTTGGCGTTGGTGTCGGTACACGAGG